>JACCXR010000102.1 GCA_013696915.1 Euzebyaceae bacterium | reverse complement strand
CACCCGCGGTGCGCTCTATCACCAGTTCAAGGACAAGGAGGACCTTGCCCTGGCCGTTATAGAGTGGGTCGATGAGACCTGGAGGCGCGAGGTGGGCCGGCACATCGAACAGGAGCCGGATCCGGTCCACGCGCTGATCACCCTGGCGCGCGGGCATGCCGTCTACTGCCGTCGCGACGTCGCGCGCGTGGCGATGGCGCTGAGGCTCGAGTTCAGCGATCAGGATCATCCCGTGGGGAGTCAGCTCGAGCGGGTCTCCGAATCGCTCGTCAAGCGCTGCGCCCGCCTCGTCAACGCGGGGCGGAGAGCGGGCACGATCGCCGCCGGCCCGCCGGCCAGAACCGTGGCGCTCGCCTTCATCGGCGCCTTGGAGGGGACCGTCATCGGACTCGCCGGACAGGCGCCGTATGACGAGCTGCTCGCGGCCCGCGCAGCCGTAGGCGTCTTCGGGTTCCGTCGTCCTCCGGACGGACTGGACTGAGGGCGGGGATGGCTGCCGACGAATCGCGGCCGTGACCCGCGACCTGTTTCGTGCCGGTGATCTGCTCCTGCGTCGAGGACGAGCTTCGGCCGGACTGCCGCCGGGGCAGCGTGAGATCTCCGCCTACCCGCGCTACGGCAGTGACGGCGTCGCGCCCGACCCCGTCACTCCTCAGTCTCCGTCGATCGAGATCTCCGGCGTCGGGATCGAGACCGCCTGGCTTGATGCTGAGTGGCTGTCGCGTCTGCCGCGTCGTGAGATCGTGGCCGACTTCCATTGCGTCGCCGGGTGGAGCGGGGAGTGTCCGAGGATCTGTGTAGGCATGAGCGAACAGGAGCGTCATGCCCACGAAGAACAACATCAGCAGGATCGAGTCGGACGAGGTGGAGGGTCGCGCCGCCGGCGGGGAGCGCAGCGAGCCCGTAGGGCGAGCGGAGCGAGACGCGGGCGGCGCGCGCGCGACGTCGGTGTCCCCGGGGGTCGAGGGGCTGCCCGGGGAGGTGCGCGAGGCGCTGAGCGATGAGCTGATCGACGAGCTGCTGGCCGGCGCGCAGACCCAGGAGGAGATCGTCGGGCCGGGCGGGCTGCTCAGCGATCTGACCCGTCGGCTGGTCGAGCGGGCGATGTCGGCCGAGCTGTCGGGTCACCTGGGCTATGAGCCCGGTCAGGCGCCGCCGGGCGGGGCGGGCAACGCCCGCAACGGCACCACGCCCAAGACGCTGCAGACCGAGCACGGCCCGGTGGACATCGAGGCCCCGCGCGATCGGAGGGGCAGCTTTGAGCCCCAGATCGTCCGCAAGCGCCAGACCCGCTTTGAGGGCTTTGACGACAAGATTGTGGCGATGTACGCGCGCGGGATGACGACCCGCGATATCGAGGCCCACCTCAAGGAGATCTACGGCGCCTCGGCCGGCCGCGACACCATCAGCCGGGTGACCAACGCGGTGTTGGCCGATGCCAAGGAGTGGCAGAGCCGCCCGCTGGAGGCCGTCTATCCGATCGTCTACCTCGACGCCCTGGTGGTCAAGATCCGCGACGGCCAGGCCGTCAAGAATCACGCCTGCTACCTGGCCATCGGCGTCAACACCGACGGCGAGCGCGACGTGCTGGGCATGTGGTTCCAGCGCACCGAGGGCGCCAAGTTCTGGCTGGCCGTGCTCACCGAGCTCAAGCAGCGCGGCGTCGAGGATGTCCTGGTCTGCTGCGTCGACGGGCTGCGGGGCTTCCCCGAGGCCATCGAGGCCGTCTACCCCCAGACCTGGGTGCAGACCTGCATCGTCCATCAGATCCGATCGTCGCTGCGCTTTGTGCCCTACCGCGACCGTCGTCAGGTCGCCGCCGACCTAAAGAAGATCTACACCGCCACCGACCGCGACGCCGCCGAGGCCGAGCTCGAGCGCTTCGCCGAGCGCTGGGACGCCCGCTACCCGATGATCTCCGCCTCCTGGATCGAGCACTGGGAGCGCATCGTGCCCTTCCTGGCCTTCCCGCCCGACGTGCGGCGCGTGGTCTACACCACCAACACCATCGAGGCGCTCAACCGCCAGATCCGCAAGATCATCAAAACCCGCGGCCACTTCCCCACCGAGGACGCCGCGCGCAAGCTGCTCTATCTGGCCATCACCAACGCCCAGACCACCTGGCGCGGCGTCTACAACTGGAGTTCGGCATTGGCCGCCTTCAGGATCCACTTCGGCGACCGCCTCCCCGACGCAATCTGACACCCACTGCTTGACCCA
>JACCXR010000099.1 GCA_013696915.1 Euzebyaceae bacterium | reverse complement strand
CATGGACGTCGGAGCGCTGCACGGCTACGTCATCGGCTCCGCCGTCATCGGCAGCTGGGTCGTCGTCGGCTTCTGGGCGCTGGCGCTGCGGTTCACCCGCTACGACGAGACCCCGACCTTCTGGCGTGCGGTGTCCGTCGCCCAGATCCTGCTCGCCGTCCAGCTGCTCGTCGGGCTCGGGCTGCTGCTGTTCGGCCGGCGCCCGGCCGACGGCGGCCTCGGCACCCTCGCCTTCCACGTGTCCTACGGGCTGCTGTCGCCGCTGGTGGTGCTGTTCGTGTCCCACCGCTGGGCGCGGGACGGCCGCTACAACCCCTACACGGTGTTCGCCGTCGCCGGCCTGGTGATCTTCGGGCTCGCGTTCCGCGCGTATCAGGTGGGCCGCTTCGGCGCCTGACCCACCGGCGCGGGCCGGCTGCATGCGCCACGGCCCCGCAGGTGGGAAGATTGCCGGGTGGCCCTCCTGACGCGCCGGCGGCGCTGGTTCGCAGCGCTCGCCCTCACCTCCGTGCTCGCCGGCATCCCCGCGGTGCTCGCCGTGGCGTCGTTCCTGCAGGACACGCCCGTCCGGGCCGGTGAGCCGGCCCCCCGGACGGTGATCGCGCCGGACCTCATCCGGGTGTCCGACCCGGACGCCACCGAGCGGGCCCGCCGCGAGGCCGCCGCCGCGGTCGAGCCGGTCCTCGTCGGCGACGCCGAGGCGCGGGCGGCGATCGTCCAGCGGGTGCGCGACGTCTTCGCCGCGGCCGCCGCGGCCCGCGAGCCGGGCGACGACGACGAGCCCGCGTCCCGGCCCGAGCAGGTCGCCGCGCTGCGCGACCGCCTGACCATGCTGGACGAGGACGGGCTGCGCCTGCTGGTCGGATTGAGCGACGCGGAGCTCGAGCGGGTGGCGGGCGAGGCGGTCGACATCGCCCAGCAGCTGGCTCGGGAGCGCATCGCCGAGGAGGACCTGGACGGGGTCGCCGACGGGCAGCTGCAGACCGAGCTGATCGTCCGCAGCCTGCCGGAGGGGGTCGCTGACGCCGTCGTCGCCCCGGTGATCCGGGACGCGCTCGTCCCGACGGTGCGGGTGGACGAACAGGCGACCGCCGACGCGCGAGACGCGGCGGCGGGCGCGGTTGACGAGGTCGTGCAGTCCTACCTGCCGGGTACGGCGATCGTCAGCTCGGGCCAGGTCGTCACCGAGGCGCAGATGGCCGCGCTGCGTCTCCGCGGTCTCGAGGGGGCGGACCCCGTCTCCGAAGCGCTGCGGGCGGCGATCCTTTCCGCCGTCCTCACCGGGGTCGTCTGCCTGTACCTGCGCACCTACCGCCAGGAGGTGTGGAGATCGACCCGCCGCCTCGTGCTGGTGGCCAGCCTGGCGCTGCTGTTCACCGTTGCGCTCGAGGGCGTCGGGCTGATGGGGGTCGGCTCGTCGAGCCGGTACTACCTCATCCCGATCGGCGCCGTCATCATGCTGGCGACGATCCTGTTCGACCCGCCGCTCGGCGTGCTGATGGTCGTCCCCCTGACGGCGCTGGTGGCGTACACCGCTCCCGCCGAGATCGGCGTCGTCGCCTTCACGGCGGTCGCCGGCCTCGTGAGCATCCCGCTGGTCTCGAGGTTGTCGGACCGCAAGCAGCTGCGGCGCGCCGCCTGGCAGTCGACCGCCGCATACACGGTCCTGGCCGGCGCCTTGGCGGGCGTGTTCTCCGGCGCGGAGGCGGTCCTGCCGGCCATGCTCGCCGGGCTCCTCAACGGGGTCCTGACGGCGGTGGTCGTCAACGGGTCGCTGCCGTTCCTGGAGTCCACCTTCGGCATCCTCACGGCGACCAGCCTCCTCGACCTCGCCGACCGCAACCACCCGCTGCTGCGGGAGCTCGAGCAGAAGGCCCTCGGCAGCTACAACCACTCGATCATGGTGTCGACCCTGGTCGAGCGGGCGTGCCGCGCCATCGGGGCGGACAGCCTGCTCGGCAGCGTCGCGGCGCTCTACCACGACATCGGCAAGGTGCGCCGGCCGTACTTCTTCGTCGAGAACCAGTTCGGGATCGCGAACCCGCACGACGACCTCGAACCCGCGGTGTCCGCCGTCATCATCCAGGAGCACGTGAAGGACGGCGTGACGATGGCGCGCACCTACCGCCTGCCACCGGAAGTCGTCGAGGGCATCGCCACCCACCACGGCACCACCGTCGTGAGCTACTTCCACCGGCGGGCCGTCCGCGCGGCCGGTGGCGCGGAGCACGTGGACGAGGCGCACTACCGCTACAAGGGCCGCAAGCCCGCCTCCCGCGAGATGGCGCTGCTGATGCTCGCCGACTGCTGCGAGGCCACCAGCCGCGCCGCCGCGCAGGCAGATCGCAACCTTTCCAAGGCCGCGCTCGAGGACGTCGTGCACAGCCTCGTGGCGGAGCGGGTCTCCGACGGCCAGCTCGACGAGTCCGCGCTGACTTTCGCCGACCTGCGGACCGCGCAGGAGTCGTTCATCGAGACGCTCGTGGGCGTCTACCACCCCCGCATCAGCTACCCGGACCCGGTCGCGCCGGTCGCCCTCGCAGCGCCGGCGGCCGACGGCGCGGCGGTCACGCCGGCGACCGCCGATCCCGTCCGTGCCGCCCGGAAGGGCCCGGACTGAGGCCCGAGGCGGTCATCTTCGACTGGGGCGGGACGCTGAGCGAGTTCGTCCCGGTCGAGCTGATCGACCTGTGGCGCGTCGCGGCCCACCGGCTGGACCCCGACCGCGAAGACGAGCTCTGCCGGCGGCTGGTCGCCGTGGAGGCGGCATCGTGGGCTCGAACCACGACGACGCAGCGCAGCTCCCGGCTCCTCGACCTGCTGATGGAGGCGAGCGCGGCGCTCGACCTCGACGTGGCGGAGGCCGTCCTGGAGGAGGCCGCGACCTCGCACCTCGACGCCTGGACCCCACACATCCGCCACGACCCCGACGCGGTCCCCACCCTGACCGCGCTGCGGGAGCGTGGCTACAAGATCGGTCTGCTGTCGAACACCCACTGGCCGCGCGCATACCACGAGCGGTTCCTCGAGCGCGACGGCCTCGTCGACCTCATCGACGTGCGCGTGTACACCAGCGAGATCGACTGGACGAAGCCGCACCCGGCCGCGTTCCGCGCGGTGCTCGACGCGCTCGACGTCGCCGACCCCGGCGCGTGCGTGTTCGTCGGCGATCGGCCGTACGACGACATCCGCGGCGCGCAGCAGGCCGGCATGCGCGCCGTCCACCGGCCGAACCCCGCGCTGCCCGCCGGCGCCGTGACACCGGACGCTGTGATCACGTCACTGCCGGAGCTGCTGCCCCTGGTGGACGGCTGGCGCTGACGCCCGCCGTTCAACGGTGGCTGCCGCCGTATCCGGCAGAAACGACCGCC
>JACCXR010000077.1 GCA_013696915.1 Euzebyaceae bacterium | reverse complement strand
GGTCGATCCTCCGCCGCCTCCGCCTCCGCCGGTCGATCCTCCGCCTCCGCCGGTCGATCCTCCGCCTCCGCCGGTCGATCCTCCGCCTCCGCCGGTCGATCCTCCGCCGCCGCCGCCTCCGCCGGTCGAGCCGCCTCCGCCGGTCGAGCCGCCTCCGCCGGTTGATCCTCCGCCGGTTGATCCTCCGCCGGTTGATCCTCCGCCGGTCGATCCGCCTCGGCCGGTCGATCCGCCTCCGCCGGTCGATCCGCCTCCGCCGCCGCCGACCGAACCGACCGTCCCAGACGCGCCGGTGCCGCCGTCGGCGGACGCCTTCGCGCCCGAGGCCTCGTGGCCGGTCACGCCCTCCTGACCGACGTCCAGGCTGCCATGGCACGCTTCCGGGGAGATCCGAGGTGACCGACCGCGCTCCGCTGCTGGCCAGGGGGATGCGGGCGCCCGACTTCGTCCTGCCGGGGCCGGACGGCACTCCGACACGCTTCTACGCCCACGCGGGTGGCCGCCCCACAGTGCTGATCCACACCGGCACCCGGCCGCCCGAGGAACTGGCGAGCGTCGCTGCGGCACTTGCGGAGTCCGCGCCATATCCGGTCTCAACCCATCTCCTCGCCCCGTCGGCCCCTGCCAACCCGCTGCCGCTCCCGGTCCTCGTCGACACGGACGGCGCCGTGGCGCGGCGCTATGGCGCGGACACGGCGCCGGCCGTGTTCGTCCTCGACCCGAACCTGAGGGTGCTGACCGCCTTCGAGCACTCCGACGCCACCATTGCGCGCATCCTCGCCGCGCTTCCTCCGGAGCCGGGCCCGCCTCGCGTCGTCCGGAGCCAGGCCCCGGTGATGCTCGTACCGGACGTCCTCGATGTCGCGGAGCGGGAGGAGATCATCGGCTTGTGGCAGGCGGGCAACACCGAGACCGGCGTGGAGCGTTCAGCGGCCGGGGGCCGGGCGGACGCGCTGCGCCCGGTGTTCAAGCGACGGCGCGACCACACCGTGACCGACCCCGACGTGGCGCGACGGCTCACGGCAGCGATCGGACGGCGGGTCATGCCGGAACTCCAGAAGGCCTTCGCCTTCCGCGGGACGCGGTTCGAGGGGTTCAAGATCGGCTGCTACGACGCCTCCGGCGGAGGGTTCTTCCGGCCGCACCGCGACAATCTCAGCCCCACGACGGCGCATCGGCGCTTCGCCCTGACCCTCAACCTCAACGACGGCTACGAGGGCGGCCAACTCAGGTTCCCGGAGTACGGACCTGACCTCTACAGGCCGGATGCGGGGGCAGCCCTACTCTTCTCGTGCTCGCACCTCCACGAGGTGCTCGACGTCACGGCCGGGCGTCGGTTCGTCCTGCTGTCGTTCCTCTACGGCGATCAGGACGCCCGGGGTCCGGCCGCGGGCGGCGGAGCTCCGTCGCCGACCGCCTGACCCGCCCCACCCTGCGCTTCGCCGATCTCGACGCGCTCACCTGCGCGGGTCCCGCCGAAGCGTTCGGCCGCGCTGCCCCCGCGGAGCAGCAACTCGAAGAACCGGCGACGCCCGCCATCGGCGGTCGGCCACCCGGAGCTTCCCGGGGCGAACGACAACGTTCCCTGTGGGACGGCGAAGGTGCCGTCGCTGACGACCGCGGGGAGGGTCGTGCGCCCGATCGTGACGGCCACGGTCGTGCCCTCGTCGGCCGGTGCCGCCGTCCAGCTGGTCTTCACGTTCCCGTAGCCATCGACGTATACGACCTGCTCGGAGGGCGGCGGGGGCACGCGGTCGAGCGGGATGGCGGCACCTCTGACGTCGCGGCCGGCCACCAGATCGGCGATGGCGTCCGGGAACAGGTCACGGGAGCGGAACTGCGAACCGCCCGCGGGCACGTCGACCTCGTGCAGCGTCGGCGCGCCGTCGCGCAGGAACGACAGGACGTGCCCGGCGTTCGGCCCGACGACCAGGACCTCGCCCACCTGAGCGACGGAGAGCCGCTCGCCTTCGTTGTCGGGACGGGCATCCTCGTCGTCGGACCGGGGCGCGACATTGTGGAAGACGATCCGTGCGGGCGGGCCGTCGTTCAGCGCCAGTTGTGCGACGCAGAATCCGGCTGACACCGTGTCGAAGGCGGGGACCGGCACTCCGACCACGGCGGCTCCCGGGATTCGGGTGGCGAGCCGCTGCGCGACCTCGGCGAAGGCCAGATCGCCGAGGCCGTAGTCGGCGACGAGGTGGATCAGCACGGACGGACCCTACCCGCAACGAGCCCTGACGACCGGAGGGGGCAGCACCGCCGCCCAGCCGCTGAACTCGTCGGCCGGGGTGCCAGAGGGGGTCGACGAAAGATCCCCACAATGGGGGAAATCGTCCTCCCCGCCGATGTCGTATACTACGCAGAGTAGCCAGGCGGCTACATGGGCCGAGGGGAGGGCTGCAGGGGGTGGGCGACGGGCGATTGGTGACCTCTGCAGACGGCCGGGATTCCGGAAGTGGCCCGGCAACGACCTCCGTTCTGCCTCTCGCGCACGCGCGCGGAATCCGCGCGGTCGAGTTCCTCCTTGTGCTCGGCCTGTGCTGCGCCTCCTGGTTGACGCTGGCGTGGTCCCGTCTGCTCGGCGCAGTCGTCGGCGTGGTGCGGGGGGCACGCCGTCCGCGAGGAGCCGATGCCCGGCACCTGCTGCGTGTCACGGCCGGGACGGTGCTCGGACTGACGGTGCTCGCGGTCGTCGCCGGGGCGGTCGGTCCGGTTGCGCCGGCGGGCCGGGTGGCGGCGGCGGGCGCGCTGGTGACGTCGGTGGCCGCCTGGCGGGCGAATCCGGCGCCGCCACGGGCAGGAGGGCGACGAGGTCGCCATCCGCTCGTGGCGGCGTTGGCGGTCACCGTGACCAGCGGCTGCCTGGCGCTCGCAGCGGTCTTGTTCCTGGGGACCAGCCCCGGGGCCGCCTGGCTGCTGCTTCCCCCCACGGCGATGCTCGTGATGGTGTACCGCGCGCATGCCACGCAGCAGGCCCGCCACGACCGGCTCGAGCTGCTGTACTCGTCTGTGCTGGCGGAGCGCTCCTCGGCCGAGGTCACCGACCCGGTCGCCGCGGCGCTCAGGCAGGCTCGAGCCATGTTCGACGCCGGCTTCGCCGAGCTGACCCTGTTCTCGGGCAACGAGCAGGAGCCGGCGCTGCGGGCGAGCCTGGGCCCGGCCGACGCCGCGCACCCGCTGGGCCCCGTCGGACCCGAGGGTGGTGAAGACCACGAGGTGCGCTTCGTCCAAGCCGGCGGGCCCGCGGTGATCAGCGGTGGCGACCGGCCCGGCCCCCTGAGCGCCGGCCTCGCAGCTCGCGGCCTGCGCGAGGCCATGGTCGCGCCCGTGCGCTGGGAGCAGAGGATCGTCGGCATGATGCTCGTGGGGTACCGGCCGGAGGAGCCCGGCGGTTTCGTCGCTAACGACCTCAAGCTGCTCGAGCTGCTCACCGGCCACGTCGGCGCCTGCCTGGAGCACGGCCGGCTCTCCATGTCGCTGGCCGCCGTGACCGCCCTCACCGAGCAGCTGGCCCACCAGGCCTTCCACGACCCGTTG
Organism: Euzebyaceae bacterium; assembly: GCA_013696915.1. Taxonomy (GTDB): domain Bacteria; phylum Actinomycetota; class Nitriliruptoria; order Euzebyales; family Egibacteraceae; genus JACCXR01. The sequence continues at coordinate 5,847 of JACCXR010000077.1, read as the reverse complement.
ACCGCTCTCGCCAACCGGGCGCTGTTCGCGGAGCGGGTGGACCACGCGCTGTCCGTCCGCCACGCCGACGGCCGGGGCGCGGCCGTGCTGCTGCTCGACCTCGACGACTTCAAGCTCGTCAACGACACCCTGGGGCACCAGGCCGGCGACGAGGTCCTCCGCGGGATCGCCGACCGGCTCCGCCGCTGCCTGCGGACGGGTGACACCGCCGCCCGGCTCGGGGGTGACGAGTTCGCGATCCTGCTCGAGCCGGGTTCCGACGAGGCTGTGGCGGTGACCACCGCCCATCGGATCGCCGAGGCGCTGAGCGCCCCCATGCTCGTCGACGGCCGCGAGCTCGTCGTCAAGGCCAGCGTGGGCATCGCACTCGGGTCGGCCGACGAGACCTGCGCGGACCTCCTCCGCAAGGCCGACCGGGCGATGTACCGGGCGAAGGGCCGGGCGACGGCTTCCTACGCCGTGCACGGCGCCGCCGACGGTCCCGGGCGCCTGCGCGGCCCGACGCGGCGACCGGCCCGGGATGCCGCCGCGCGGTGAGCGGGTCAGCATCCCATGGGCGGTCGCTGCGCCACCGCCACCAACGAGGTCAGGAGAATCGCCTCGGACGAGCCTCGGCGATTCACGGTTCAGTCCTCGCGGTGGTCGAGATTGAGCAGGCGGTGCCGCGGCGGACAGGACGGGCCGCCGTGGCAGGTGAGCCGGGCCGGTTCCCCTGACGGCCGACTCTCCACCTCGACAAGGTAGCGCCCGCCGGCGGCGGCGTCGAAGGTCACCAGCGTCCGGCCCGCGCCGAGGCCGGTCGAGCCGACCGCGACGAGGTCGTCGATCCCGGTCAGCCCGAGTCGCCGGCGGGCGAGGTGGTCCGCCGCCTGGACCGCGAAGGAGTAGCACGACCGTCCGCGGAGATGGTCCAGGTCGAGCAGGCCCCGCTCGTTCCGGGCGACGATGCGCGGGCCGTCCTCGGGGCCCACGTGGCCGTAATACAGGCCCTGCGGCAGGCAGACGAGGTTGCCGGCGAACCGGTCACCGCCGAAGTGGGAGGCCTCCCACACCCGGTCGGGGAAGGCGCCGGCGAGCACAGCGGCCAACGGCCGGCCGAACTCGGCGCAGCACGGGTCGTGACGGCCGTTCGTGCAGACGAGGTAGAGCGGGTGCTCCAGTCGCCGGCCGCCGAGCGACGCCCCCCGCCCCAGTGGTGCGAAGTCGAGGTCGAGCAGATCCTCCGGCTGTTCGACCCTGAACTCCTCCACCCAGCTCGAGCCCGTGGTGGTCAGCGCCGCGTAACACGTCCGCCCGACGGGGGCGTAGCGCCCGTGACGGCGGACGAGCAGCACCCGCGCCCCTGCGCGCCGGGCCGTGGCCGCCAGGGCGGAAGCGACCGTGGGTGGCAGCTGGCTCTCGGCGACGGCGTCGCGGCCCCACGGACCCGGCTGCTCGACGAGGATCCACCGCTGCACCGAGGAGGCCGTGGCGAACAGCGGCTCTGCAGCGGCCAGGGACGCCCGCGAGCAGCTGAAGCGTTCAGTCACGGACCACCAGGAGCAGCGCCTCGCGCACGAGCCGCCTGACCAGCACGAGGCGGCTCCGCTCGTCGAGGTGGGCGCGCAGATCGCCCACCCGCAGCCGGGGGAACGCCGCGATCATCCGCAGCGCCGGCTCCAGTTCGGCGGGCATGCGCAGCTGCCGGTCACCGAGGTCCGCGACCACCCGGCCGTCGAAACGCCGGATCGACAGCCGCGCGTCGGCGCGGCGCTCCAGCACCGAGTCGTCGTCCAGCGCGTCGAGGTCCAGCAGCTGGACGAGCTGCCCGGCGAGCTGCGGCGTCCGCTTCGCCCAGAAGCGGGCCGCTGCGGCGTCGGCGAGCGGCGCCGACGCCGCACCGGCGATCCGGTCGGCGACCTGCCGGATCCGCTCGGCCAACGCCGGGGCCAGCCCGGCGGGATCGGCGGCGTAGCCGGGCGGCAGCGCCTCGCCGAGCGCCGAATCGTCCAGGACCGCGCCCAGCAGCGGTCGCAGCGCGTCCGCCCACGTCGCCGGGCGGACGCCGATGGTCAGGTGGATCGACGGGGCGTCAACGGTCCTCGCCGCGTGCGCCATGCCGCAGGGCAGGTAGAGGGCATCCCCCGCCTCCAGGCGCACGTCGAGAGTGGCGGGTGCGTCCGCGCCGTCGGCATGGACGACCCACTGCTTGTGGCCGTGCGTCTGGAGCGCGAAGACGTCGTGCGGGTCGGCGTGCACCCGCAGCCCCTGGGAGACGGGCGGTGTGACGTAGGCGTTGGCCTGGACGGGATGGGTCAGCGACCGCTCGAGATCCAGGCAGAAGCGCGTGACCGGCTGCCAGTACCGGTGCAGGCCCTGGAGCACGATCGTGGCCCCACCGGCGAACTGTTCGAGGACCCGGGCGACGTCGATCAGGTCCGTCAGCGGCTTGGAGCCGACCCGCGCCGACCGGACGCACGCCGAGGCGGGCAGCGTCCGGCCGTCCTTCACGACGCGGAACGCCGGGTACCGCATGGCCGTCGACGACAGGAGATGATCGACGTCCGCCGGCGCGAGGAGGTCGCTGTAGTCCTCTCCGCGACGCAGATGCGCCGCGGTCGCCCAACACGCGCTCAAAAAGGCGTCGGGGTCCCCGACGCAGCGGGCCAGGCTCCCCCGGTCGCCGGGCGAGGGCGGGCGCCAGGGGGCTGGGTCACTCAAGAAGCGACGCGAGCTTGGGAGCGGAGCGCTGGTGACCCAGGTCTCTAGGTCTCGGTCGCGTCGCCGTCGGTCGCGTCGCCGTCGGTGGCGTCGCCGTCGGTGGTGTCGGTCGCGTCGCCGTCGGAGCCGTCGGCGTCCGAGCCGTCCCCGTCGGATCCGTCGGATCCGTCGGCGTCCGCGCCGTCGGCGTCGGCGAGGCCGTCGCTCGCCTCGATGGGATCGGTTGCCGTCGTGGGCACGGTCTCGATGTCGTCGTCCGACAGGTGCAGGGGGGTCTCGGTGGTCACGGTGTCTCCCTTGGCGGCGCGAGCGGATGGGAAGCGCAACGTACCGTCTCGGACGGGGGGCGGCCACCGCGGGCCCCGGCCGCGTTGCATCCGCCTCCGACGATCCCCACACTCAGGTTCACGACGTCGGACCCCAGCCAGGGTCGGGGCTCGCCGGGGAGTTGAGGGCAGGTGTGAGACTGAGGGTGTGAGACTGAGACCGAGAGACGACCCCGTCGAGGCCCCCCCGGCGGAGCGGCGCCCGACACCCCGGGGGGCCTCGGCGACGCTGCTGACCCGCGCCCTGCGTCCGGAGCGGACGCTCGTGCGCATCCGGTGGGCCGCCGTACCCTTCGGCCTGCTCCAGGTCCTGACCTACTACCAGCCGTACCCGCCGGGCCTGTTCCAGGCCGCACTCGGTCTCGTCGGTCTGATGGCCGTGGGCAACGTCGTGCTCTGGGCCCTCATCCGCCGCACGGCCACCCTTGCCAGCGCACGCCGGCTGTCCCTGGGATCCCTCGTGCTCGACCTCGTCGTGGTGATGGGCCTGGTGTTCGTCTACACCTTCGACGCCGACACCGCGATGTGGGCGCTGGTGTACGTCCTGCCGCTGGAGGGCGCGACCCGCTTCCAGCTGCGGGGCGCCCTGGGGGTCATGGCGGTCGCCACCGGTCTGTACGTGCTCCGCGAACTGTTCGGCATGCTCCAGTACGGCAACAACTTCCTGGCGACGTCGATCTCGTTTCGCATGGGCATCGGCGTCATCATCGCGTGGGTCGCCGGGGCGATGGCGTCGAGCCTGGTGCGGGACCGGGAGGAACTCGAACGCGCGACCGCGTCCACCGAGCGCTACGCGGCCGAGCTCGCGGCCACGAACCGGCGGCTCGCCGCCGCGAACGAGGTCAAGGACGACTTCCTCGCGATGACGAACCACGAGCTGCGGACACCGCTGACCACGATCGTCGGCTACGCGACCATGCTCAGCGAACGCTGGGACGCCGTCCCCGACGGGCGCAAGCTCGAGTCGGTCCAGTGGATAAGCCGCCACGGCAAGCGGCTCCAGGCGCTGGTCGAGGACCTGTTGACGCTGTCGTCGGCGCAGGCGGGCGCGCTGGACTTGGAGCTTCGCCCGGTCCGGGTGTGCGCGGCCATCGAAGAAGCGGTCGGGGTCGTCAGCGGGACCGCACTTCCGGCGGGCAGCATCGAGTGGTCGTGCCCGAGCGGCCTGCACGTGTGGGCTGACGACGATCGCCTGGTCCAGGTCTTGACGAACTACCTGTCGAATGCCCTGAAGTACGGGGCGCCGCCCGTGCGGGTCGACGCGACGGTCGCCGACGGATGGGTCGAGATCCGCGTCCGCGACCGCGGCCCTGGCGTCCCGGACGACTTCGTTCCCCGGCTCTTCGAAAAGTTCAGCCAGGCCAGCAAGGGGATGTCGCGCACCGCGCAGGGCACCGGCCTCGGGCTGGCAATCGCCCGCCAGCTCGTCGAGGCCCAGGGGGGCCACCTGTGGTACGAGCGCGACGAGGCTGGAGGCGCGTCCTTCGGGGCGAAGCTCCGCCGGGCGGAGGTCCGGGACGGCTCTCCGGCATCCGGTCACCAGGTCGCACGATGAGGTGTCGCGAGCGGTCACATGCCGAGCGTCCCCCGTCCCCTGGTGAAGCGCAGCAGCACGCTCTGCGGGTCGAGGCCGTACGCCTCCAGCAGTGCGGCGTCCCGTTCGTGGTCGAGCCGCTCCGGCAGGTCGCGCTCCGCGGCCTGGGCGCGATCCGGGTGCCCGTCCTCCTGCAGGAGCCGGACGATCGCGCTCCGCTCGATCTGCATGTGTCCTCCTGTTCGACGCCGCGTCGGGAGCGGTTGTCTCCCGTCGGCCCGGGGTCGAACCCCGGCCGTCCGCCCGTGGACGCGCCATCTTCATCAATCGTGGCCATGCGCGTGCCCGGCGCGAGGCGGCACGATGTCCCAGGGGGAGGCCGGAACGGCCGATCCCAGGCCGCGGTGGCATGGGACGATGCCGGCCGCCAGCCACGGACGCGCGCCCGGGCGGGGCGGTCGCGGCGCCGACAGGATCGGGACCGGTGCACGACGAGGGCGGGGCGATGAGCCCCGACGCGGGCGCCCCGGATCCCCCGGAGATGGAGGACGGCATTCTGGAGTCCCGCGTCGGAGGGCAGCTGCGCTCGCTCATGACCATCGCCGCGGCGGTCGCGGCCAGCCGTCAGTTCGAGGACTTCCTTGCGCTGACCGCCGAAGAGGCCTGCCGGGCGCTCGGCGCCTCGTCGGTGTCCATCAGCCGGCTCGATCACGAACGTGACGAACTCCAGACCATCGTCAACGTGGGTGAGATCGACCCGTCCGAGGAGCACCGGCCCACCGACGAACGGCACGTCCTGAGCGACTACCCCAACGTGGCCGCGTCGCTGAAGGCGGCCGAACCGCGGCTGTTCTCCATCGACGACCCCTCGACCAGCCCGGAGGACCGGGCCGTGCTCAACCGGCTCGGCAGGGAGTCGGCCGCCTCGATGCCGATCGTGGTGGGCGACCAGGTCTGGGGGGAGCTCTGGGTCAGCACGGCTCCCGGGGCGAGGCGGTTCACGGGCGACCACCTGGGGCTCCTCGGCACGGTCGCGGAGCACGTCGCGGCCGGGGTCACCGAAGCCGAGCACATGACGAGACTCGCGGGCTACGCCTACGACGACGGCCTGACCGGCCTGTTGAACCGACGGGGCTTCGAGGAACGGCTCTCCGACGCGCTGGCGGGTGCCGCACGGGAGGACGAGCGGGCGCGGCCGGTGTCCCTCGTCGTCTGCTATGTCGACAACCTCAAGGACGTGAACGACTCCTACGGGCACGAGGCCGGCGACCGCATGCTCGTCCATGT
>JACCXR010000055.1 GCA_013696915.1 Euzebyaceae bacterium | reverse complement strand
CGGGTCAGCATCCCATGGGCGCTCGCTGCGCGACCGCCGCCACCGAGGTCGTGAGAATCGCCTGGGACGAGCCTCGGCGATTCGCGGGTCAGACGTTGGAGTTGCTGGGCGTCACCTGGAGGTCGACATCGTGGACGCCCGGGACCTCGGCGATGACGTCGCGGATGTTGGCCTGGTCGAACCCGGCGGGCACTGTGCCGCGGACGAATACGGTGCCCTCGGCGACGTTGATGTCGAGCCCGTTGAGCGCCGAGGTCCTCTCGTCGCGTCCGAGCTGCGCCCTGATGGTGTCGGTCAGCGGAGTCGGGGTCGGCGCCGCGACCGGGCCGGCGGCGGCGCTCTCGGCGGCCATGCGGTCGGCGGTGGCGAGGAGCTCGTCGCGGACCTGCTCGTCGCGCTTGCCGGCCGCGAAGACGGAGATCAGGTAGCCGACGCCGGCGCCCAGCAGGGCCGCGAGCCACCAGGGGAAGCGGCGCTTCGCCGGCTCGACCCCGAGCAGCTCCCCCGCCCGGCCGTGGGACAACTTCGTCCCCAGGTTCTCCAGCGTCCGGTCGGTGAGCCGCTTGGCGCTCTCGCCGACCTGCTGGGCGGTCTCGCTGACCTGCTGCCCGGCCTCGGACGTGCGGATGCGAGCCGCGAACTCGGCGGCCCGCTCGTCAAGCTGTGCCTCGCGCAGCCTCTCGGCCGCGAGAGCCGTCAGTTCCTGGCTCTTGGCCTGGGCCTTCGCCAGAGTGGCCGACTCGCGGACCCGCTCCGCGAACTCGGCGGCCCGCTCATCAAGCTTGGCCTCGCGCACCTGCGCGGCGAGTCCGGCGGCCCTTTCGCGCGCCGTCAACTTCAGGGATGACCTCGTCATGACTTCTCCTGTCGCCCGCATGCCGGCGTGGCCCGCACGTCGTTTCGACCGACCCTCCCCGGCCCCACGGCGGGGGAAACCGCTGCGAGGGGTCAGGCGTCCAAGACGGTCGCTGCGCGACCGCCATCACCGAGGTCACGAGAATCGCCTCGGACGAGCTCGGCGATTCACGGCTCAGGTGCGGCGCTTGAGGAAGTCGCGGACGACCAGGCTGCCGAGGTCCTGGAGGTCGGGGTAGAAGATCCGCCCGCCGTACGCGCCGACCATCTTCTCGACGAACGCCGCCGCCCCGGGGTCGTGGTCGAGCAGGAACACGTTCAGGGTCGCGCCGGTCCGCGCCAGCCGGGCGGCTTCCGCGAGGGTCAGCTGGAGCGTCCGCGGCTCCGGCGGCCACGCGAAGTACGGCACCTCGCCCTCGAGATGGGCGGTCGGCTCCCCGTCGGTGACCATGATGACCTGGCGCTCGTCGGCGGGATGCGCGCCGAGCAGGCGCCTCGCGAGCATGAACGCGTGCTGCATGTTCGTGCCGTACACCCGTTCCCAGCCGGCGGCGAGGAGGTCGCGCGGCTGGAGCCGCCGGGCGTAGTCGCTGAAGCCGACGACGTAGAACCGGTCCTCGGGGAACTTCGACGAGATCAGGGAGTGCAGCGCCAGGGCCACCCGCTTGGCGGGGACCCAGTTCCCGCGCAGCGGCATCGAGAACGACATGTCGAGCAGCAGCACCGTGGCCGCCCGCACCCGCCGCTCGGCCTCTGCGAGCTCGAAGTCGCCGGCGTCCAGCGCCACCGCTCCGCTCGGTGCCGGACCGGTCCGCATCACCGCGTTGTGCAGCGTGCGGGCGACGTCCAGCCGGAAGGGGTCGCCGAACCGCAGCGCCCTCGTGGCGCCGGTGAGCTCGCCGTCGCCGCCGGAGCCCGCAACCCGGTGGGAGCCGACCGCCCCGGTGACCGCCCGGTCGTAGATCCGCGCGAGGGAGCGCTCGCCGAGCTTGCGGACCCCGCGCGGGGTGAGCTCCAGCCGGCCCTGGTGGCGGCGGACGGCGCCGGCCTCCTCGAGCGCCCGCTCGATCTCCCGCAGCGCCCGCAGATCCCGGACGGCCTCGTCGCCGAGCGCCCGCCGGATCGCCTCGGTGTCGATGTCCTCCAGTCGCGCTCCCGGGTAGTCCTGGGCCAGCGCGTCCGCGAGGTCGGCGTAGGACTGCAGGTGCTCGACCCAGTCGACCGTGTCCGACAGGGATCCCTCCTGCGCGCCGCCCGGCCACGCACCCTCCGGCGGCGCGCCCCACCCCATCTGCGGGAACAGCCCCTGCAGCGCCCGCTGGAGCTGCCCGGCCTGGAACGACAGATCCATGTCGCCGAGCAGCTGCTGGGCCATCGCCGCGAGCTGCGCCCGCTGGTCGGGGTCGAGGCCGGCGAGCAGGCTCGACATCGCCGCCATCCGCGCGGCCAGTTCCGCGAGCAGCTCGTCGAGCGTTTCGGCGTCCGGCAGCAGGTCGCCGTAGCGCTGCTTGAACGCGGCGAAGTCGTCGGTGGTGTCCTCGCCGCGCTCGCGCTTGGCGATCATCGCGTTCAGGTCGGAGAGCAGGTCCCGCATGCGCCCGAGGTCCTCCGGCGACATCGAGCCCATCGCCCCCGCGAGCCGCCCGAACGTCGCCTGGGCGACGTCGCGCCGGAGGTCGTCGAGGAGCTGGCGGAAGTCCGCCCCGGCCTTCCGGTCGGTCCACTGGTAGTTCTCCAGGGCGGCCAGACGGGCGGCGATGTCGGGGGGAAGTCCGTCGAGCCGGTCCGCCTTCGCGGACGCCCCGGCCTCGTCCGGGTCGAACTGCAGCGCCGTCCGCTCGCGCTCGAGGATCTCGCCGAGCCGCTGTTCGACCTGGCGCAGCGGTCCCTCGAGTCCCATGCGCGACAGCTCGCGCCGCCGCGCCTCCTCGACCCGCCGGCGCAGCGCGTCGAGGCCCGCCACCCGCCCCGGCATGCCGCGTCGGAGCAGTCGCTCGAGGGCCTGCTCGGCTCCCATCCCGCCGAGAAGGTCGTCGGCGACCTCCGACAGCACCTCGTCGGCCGACACGTCGGCGGGAAACGGGTCCTGCGTCCCGCTCCAGCGGCCGTAGCGGACGCGCACGGCTACTTCGGGCCGTAGACGAAGGTGCCGGGGCCCAGGTCGTCCCGGTCGATCCGGCGGGACAGGTGCAGGCCCTCGAGCGCGAACTCGAGCGCAGCCGCAGCCAGGGCCGGCGACTCCTCCTCGACCTGTAGGGCGGGCAGCAGCTTCGCCAGTCCCGGCACCTGGTCCAGCTGACCGAGCAGGTCGGCGCTGGCGGTCAGGTCGCCGCTCTCCACGTGGAGGCCGGCGTTGAAGCGGGCGACGAGACCGGTCAGGTCGACGCCGCCCGCCCGGCGCCGGAACACCTCGAGCAGCGCCCGGCGCATCAGGCGCTCGAGGATTTCGATCTCGCGGCCCTCCTCGAATGTCTCGAACTCGACCTTGCCGATGCAGGCGGAGAGGACCTGCGCGAGGTCGGCCGGCCGCGCGACGGCGCGGTCCTCCCCGGTCCGCACCGAACGGCGGACGGCCGACGCGGCGAGCGTCTCGTAGTTGCCCGTGGAGAAGCGCACGGACACGCCCGAGCGCTGGTTGACCTCGGGGGCGCCGCGCAGCGCCCGCGTGAACGCCGCGAGCACCTCGCTCATGAACCCCGGGACGACCACGGGTGCCGGCAGGCCCAGGGCCACGGCGTCCGGCGGCACCGCCTCCTGCACCATCACCGCCACCTCCTCGGTGAGGCGGAGCGGGTAGTGGGTGCGCACCTCTGCGCCGAAGCGGTCCTTCAGCGGCGTGATGATGCGGCCGCGGTTGGTGTAGTCCTCGGGGTTGGCGGTGGCGACGACGAGCAGGTCCAGCGGCAGGCGCAGCGAGTAGCCGCGGACCTGGACGTCGCGTTCCTCCATGACGTTGAGCAGCGCGACCTGGATCCGCTCGGCGAGGTCCGGCAGCTCGTTGATCGCGACGATGCCGCGGTTGTGCCGCGGGATCAGCCCGAAGTGGATCGTCAGCTCGTCGGCGAGGTAGCGGCCCTCGGCGACCTTGATCGGGTCGACGTCGCCGATGAGGTCGGCCACGGCGATGTCCGGCGTGGCGAGCTTCTCGGCGAAGCGCTCCTCGCGGCCGATCCAGACGACGGGCGCGTCCTCGCCGTGGTCGCGCACGAGGGCCCGCGCCGCCGGTGAGAACGGGTGGTAGGGGTGGTCGTGCACCTCGCTGCCGGCGATGACCGGCACCGCCTCGTCGAGCAGGTCAACCAGGGAGCGCAGGATCCGGCTCTTCGCCTGCCCGCGCTCGCCGAGAAGGATCAGGTCGTGCCCCGCGAGCAGCGCCGTCTCCAGCGCCGGCAGGACGGTGTCGTCGAACCCGACCAGCCCGTCGATCACCGGCCGGCCCGCCCGCAGCCGTCGCGCGGCGTTCGCCGCGATCTCCTGCTTGACCGTGCGGTCGGGGTAGCCCGCCGCGCGCAGCCCCCCGACGGTCGCCGGGCGGTTCGTCATCGGGTCCCTTTCCACGGTCGGTCGTCCCTCCAGCATGGCACTCGGGCCGGGCTCGCATGCGCTCGTGTCGAGCCTGCGGCGCGACGGGAGCAGCGACGGTCAGAATGCGCCCCCCGGACGACAGAGGAGCCGCCGACCGCATGACGAGCCCCCGCACCCTCGCCGCGCTCGACGGCGCGCTGGTCGTCGTGGCCGTCGACGGCGCGCGGTGGGCCGAGGGCCTGCCCCCGGTCCCGGGGGGGCGAGACGTCACCGTCGCCTTCTCCTCGGCCGATGCCGCCGCCGAGCACGCCGAGGCGGTGGTGCTCCTCGGCTACCGCGTGGTCGGCGTCCGAGACGGCGGGGCGGGGCCGCCGGCCGCCGAGTTCCTGGTGCCGCAGGCCGTGGTGGAGGAGCACCCCGCCTGGTGGCGCGGGCTCACCGATCACGCGGCGCAGGTCTTTTCCCTGGCGTTCGGACCCGTGCGGCGGTCCATCGCAGCGGCGTTGGCGGTGCACATCGACGACTGATGCCGACGGCGGTCAGGCGAGGCCGGCGGCCCGCCGCTCGTCGTCGGGCTCCGGCGCCTGGAGGCCGACCCCCGGGAAGCGCTTGATCAGCCGCACCTTCGTCGCCTCGTCTTCGCGGCAGAACTCGAAGTCGTCGACGAGCGCCCGCATCAGCACCAGCCCCCGCCCGTTCTCCAACTCGAGGCCGACCTCGTCGAGGTCCACGTCGCCGGCGGCGTCCCGCCGGTCCAAGCCGGTCAGGGCGCCGACGGCGGGCGGCTCGAACCCGGGGCCGAGGTCGACGATCTCGATCTCGCACCGCTCGTCGCTGATCGAGAACATGACGGAGTAGTCCGAGGAACCGGTCGCGTGGCGGACGGCGTTCGTGCACGCCTCGCTGAGGGCGATCTGGACGTCGTCGGAGGCGTCCTGCGGCGCGTGGAGGTCCGACAGGACGCAGGAGGCGACATTGCGCATCACCGCGACGTACCGGGCGTCGCGCGGCAGGGACAACGCCATCCGGATCAGCACTGCCCCCTCACCTCCCGAGTCCGGCTGCCTCATCTCGGAGCGATAGGTTTCCCTGCCGCCACCGCGCCTAACCGAAGGGCCGAACTGTCCACCCAGCCGACGGTCGTCCGGGTCGCGACCTACAACATGCTCCACGGCATCAGCCTGCGCTCCGGGATGGTGGACCTGGCGGCCGCCGCCGACGCCGTCCGCGACCTGGACGCGGACATCGTGGCGGTCCAGGAGGTCGACCGCGACCTCGAGCGCAGCGGCGGCGAGCACCAGGCGGCCGTTCTGGCGGGCCGTCTCGGGTGGGACTGGGCGTTCGCGCCGGCGGTGCTCGGGGACCCCGGCGAGCGGTGGACCGCCGCGGGCGCCGACGACCCCGGCGGCGGCGCCTACGGCGTCGGGCTGCTGAGCCGCCTCCCGCTGTCGGACGTGCGCAGGATCGCGCTGCCGGGCGGGGCCAGCGCCGGCGCCCGCAGCCCGGGTGCGACCCCCCAGCGGCCGGGGTGGGACCACGAGCCCCGGGTCGCCGTGCGGGCGGTGGTCACGGTCGCGGGGACGGCGCTGGGCGTCACGACGACGCACCTGTCCTACCTGCCGTGGCGCGGGCTGGCGCAGCTGCGCGCGGCGGCGCGTGCCGCCGCGGCCGGCGGAGGACCCGCCGTGCTCGTCGGTGACCTCAACCTGCCGGTGGCGCCGGTGCGTGCGGCGCTGCCGCGCCGGTGGACCCACGCCGGCGGAGCGGCCACCTACCCGTCGTGGAGGCCGAGGGTGCAACTGGACCACCTGCTCGTGACCGGCGGCGTGGCCGTGCGATCCGTCGCCGTCGCCGGCGGCACGACGAGCGATCACCTGCCGCTGGTCGCCGACCTGGTGCTGCCCGCGGCCTGAGCGGTCAGTACTCCTCGTCCACCGCCCGCATGACGAGGCGCTGGGGGTTGCCGGCGGTGTGGCCGCCGTCGACCGGGACGCACGTGCCGGTCATGAACGACGCCTCGTCGCTGAGCAGGAACGCGATGACGGTGGCGACCTCGTCGGCCTCGCCGTGCCGGTCCATCGGCACCAGCGTCGTGCCTGCGCGGCGCATGCGCTCCATGATCTCCGGCGGGGTGTCCTGGAGCATCCCGAGGATCGCCGTCTTGACCGTGCCGGGGCAGACGGCGTTCACGCGCACGCCGCGGTCGGCGACGTCCATGGCCACGGACCGGACCAAGCCGACGACGGCGTGCTTGGACGCGCAGTAGGTCGAGAACCAGTTCACGCCCTGCAGCCCCGCCGCCGACGCGGTGACGACGACGGCGCCGTGTCCACGTTCGATCATCGCCGGCAACGTGTACTTCAACGCCAGGAAGACGCCGGTGACGTTGACGGCGAGGACCCGCTCGAACTCGGTGACGTCGACGTCCCACAGTTCGCGCGCCGGCGCACCGATGCCGGCGTTGGCGACGAGCAGGTCGACCGGCTCGGCCGCCGCGGCGGCGGCGGCCACGGCGATCTCGTCGGTGACGTCGCAGACGACCGGCTCGGCGCCGACGGCGGCCGCCGCGGACGGGTCGAGGTCGGCGGCGACCACCCATGCCCCCTCACCGATCAGCCGCCGGACCACGGCGAGGCCGATGCCGGAGCCGCCTCCGGTGACCAGCGCGCGGCGCCCGGCGAAGCGCCCCATGAGCGCCTCCGCGAGCTCCTCGCCCGGCGCCGACTGCTCCTCCGGGAGGCCGAGATCGGGCGCGATGCCCTGGGCTGCCTGCGGCGTGGTCACGGACGTGCCTCTCGTCGGCGGGGCGGAATGACCGGGTGCTCCCGGTTCCCCCTGTTGGACCCGGGCAGCCACAGAATTGTCCCTGTTTCCACCCGGTCGGCGGGTGTGGGCGTGGCTAGTCTGCCCAAGGACCGCCGTGCCCGCGACAGCCGGATGAAGGAGCCAAGCCCCATGCCCGCGAACAACGACGCCCTCGTGACCACCGACTGGGTGGCCGAGCACCTGGACGACCCCGGGGTCGTGATCGCCGAGGTCGACGAGGACGCCACCGCCTACACCAAGAGCCACATCCGTGGCGCCGTCGGCTTCGACTGGCGCGCGGACTTCCAGGACCCGCTGCGCCGCAGCTTCGTGTCCGCCCAGGACTTCGCCGCGCTGATGGAATCGCGCGGCATCGGCAACGACACCCACGTCGTGGTCTACGGCGGCTCGAACAACTGGTTCGCCGCCTACGCCTACTGGTACTTCAAGGTGTACGGCCACGACCGTGTCAGCCTGATGGACGGCGGCCGCAAGCTGTGGGAGCTCCAGGGGCGCGAGCTGACCGCCGAGGAGACCAAGGCCGAGCCCCGCCCCGGCTACACCACCGGCGCGGCCGACGAGAGCATCCGCGCGAAGCGCGACCAGATCCTCGCGGACTTCGTCGGCGCCCCGGAGGGCGTCGCGCTCGTCGATGTCCGCTCCCCCGCGGAGTTCAACGGCGAGATCGCCGCGCCGGAGCACCTGCCCCAGGAGGCCGCCCAGGTCAAGGGCCACATCCCGGGTGCCGCGAACGTCCCGTGGGCGTCCGCGGTGAACGCCGACACCGGGGAGTTCCTGGCCACCGACGAGCTGCGGAGCCTCTACGAGGGCAAGGGCGTGACGCCGGACAAGGAGGTCGCCGCCTACTGCCGCATCGGCGAGCGCAGCGCCCACACCTGGTTCGTGCTCCACGAGATCCTCGGCTACGACCAGGTCCGCAACTACGACGGCTCCTGGACCGAGTACGGCTCGCTGGTCGACGTTCCCGTCGAGCGCTAGAGACCCGCGCCACCTCTCACCGAGGGCGGCCCGAACGGGCGGCCCCCGTCGTCGTCGTGGAATCCTGGGCGCGGTGGAAGCGACCGAGTTCCTGAAGACGCTCCTGGATCCCGACCGCCTCGCCGTCGTGGGGCTGGTCGCGTGCGCGCCGCACACCGCCGATGACCTCGCCGAGCGCACGGGCCAACGGCCGCGCGACGTCCTGGCAACCCTGGGGCCGCTGGTCCAGGCGGGCGTCGTCGAGCGCGACGGCGATCGGTACGCCCTGCGCCGGGAGGCGCTGCGCGAGCTCGCCCGGGACCTTCCCCAGCCCCAGCCGGTGGACCGGTCGGTCCTCTCCGGGATGACCGGCGACGAGCAGGCCGTCCTCGGGCGCTTCTTCCGCGGATCGAAGCTGGTCGAGATCCCGTCGCAGCGCAGGAAGCGGCTGGTCGTCCTCGAACGCGTCGCCCTCGATTTCGAGCCCGGCCGCCGCTACGCGGAGCGGGAGGTCAACGCGATCCTGGCTCCGCGCCACGCCGACTACGCCGCCCTCCGGCGCCACCTGGTCGACGAGGGCTTCCTCGACCGCGCCGCCGGCGAGTACTGGCGTTCCGGCGGTCGGGTCTGAGCTGGCGGGTCGCTTCCGCCCCAGCCGGCTCGCCTACCGACCCGCGGGGACGCCGGACTCGCGCTGCCACTTCCCGGCCAAAGCGGAGAGGTCGGCCAGGCGTCGGTCGATCCGCGCCAGCAGGACGACACCCCACCCCAGCAGCAGCATCATCGCGATGGTGAGCAGCAGCGGCAGGTACTGGACGAAGAGGTCGACGAGCATCGGCCGTCCTTCCTGACGTGGCGGCTAACAGCGTGGCATTCCAGCCTCGGCCACCGTGCCCGTCTGCGGGTCGCGTAGTTCCTTGCTGCCGTCCGCACTCTATTCGAGCGGCCCGGAGCCAAACCGGTCGCAGAGCGCCACAGGGTCCGGCCGGAACATCTCTGCTGGGCCGAGCACCACGGTCTCGGTGCCATCGCCCTCCTCGACATCCACCTCGCCCGACGACACTCGCTCCTGCATGCTGTGTTCCGCCGCCGCCATGCTGGGATACCGAGTTCCGTCCATTGAGATCACGGGCATGTCGGCCGGGATCCCGTCAAGCGGGACACGGACCGGCAACCCGTCGGCACAGAGGACCGGGTTGCCGTCTCTGTCGGCATGGCCATCGAACTCGGGGGCCTTGTCCGGGATCTCCAAGCCCTGATCGATGATCCAGTCCGGCCCCGTGTCGGCGACCCGCCCATGCCGTGCCTCCCGGGCAACAGCATGGCGATCCCGACCGTCACGGTGAGCGCCCATCTTGGCCG
>JACCXR010000042.1 GCA_013696915.1 Euzebyaceae bacterium | reverse complement strand
GCTCGGCGACGACGGCGCGCGCGAGCTGGCCCGCTACCGCGCCGCCGGCGGCCGTCTCACCGGATCCGTCGACGCGGCCCTCGACGGGGCGGACGTCGCGGTCGACTGCCTGCTCGGCACCGGGGCGAGCGGCGCGCCGCGCCCGCCCTACGCCGAGGCGGTCCGAGCGCTGCGCGACAGCCGGGCCCCGGTCGTGGCCTGCGACCTGCCGAGCGGTGTCGACGCCGACACGGGCAGGGTGCCGGGCGAGGCGGTCAGGGCCGACCTCACGGTGACCCTCGGCGCGCACAAGCGCGGGCTGTGGCTGTGGCCGGCGCGGGGGCACGTCGGTCGGGTCGTCCTCGGCGACCTCGGCATCGCCGACGGGACCGAGCCGGTGGCGTCGGTGCTCGAGGCCGCAGACGTCGGGCGCCTCCTGCCGCCGCCCACCGCCGACGCGCACAAGCGGACCCGCGGGGTCGTCGTCGTGCTCGCCGGCTCCCCCGGCATGGCCGGCGCGGCGATCCTGTGCGCCCGCGGCGCCCTCGCCGGCGGGGCGGGCCTGGTCACGCTCGCCACCGGCGACCCCGGCCTCGCGACCGCCGCCGTGCCCGAGGCGCTCACGGCGCGCGTCGACCCCGACGCCGAGGCTGCCTTCGACCTCGTCGCGGGACTGATCGAGGGCGCCGACGCCCTGGCGATCGGGCCCGGCCTGGGGCGGGCCGAGGGTACCGTCGGGCTCGTCCGCCGGCTGGTGCGCGAGGTCGACGTGCCGCTCGTGCTCGACGCCGACGGGCTGAACGCCTTCCGCGGCGAGGGCGACGCGCTCGCCGACCACCGCTGTCCGCTGCTCGTGCTCACCCCGCACGCGCAGGAGTTCGGCCGGCTCGTCGGCAGCTCCGGGCACGGCGTCTGGGGGCAGCGCGCGACCCTCGTGCCGGAGGTGGCCGCGAAGTGGGGCGCCGTCGTCGTCGCGAAGGGCCCGAGCTCGCTGGTCGCGGCCCCCGACGGGCGGACGTGGGTGAACCCCACCGGCAGCGCCGCGCTCGCGACGGGCGGCACCGGGGACGTTCTCACGGGGCTGGTGGCGGCGCTGGTGGCGCAGGATGCCTCCGCCGAGCGGGTGGCGGCGGCGGTGTACCTGCACGGGCTGGCCGGCGAGGAGGCCGGGCGGCGCGGCGCCGTCCGGTCGGTGACGGCGCTCGACGTCGCCGCCGCGGTCCCCGCCGCCCTCCGCACGATCGGAGTCGCGGGATGACGATGCCGACGTCCACCCCGGGGTCTGTCGACTCGGTCGCGCGCTCCGTCACTCAGTCGACAGACCCCGGGGCCTGGCGGCCCACCTGGGTCGAGGTGGACCTCGGCGCCATCGCCGCGAACGTCGCCGCTTTGAAGGCCCAGGCCGCCGCACCCCGGCTCATGGCGGTCGTCAAGGCCGACGGTTACGGGCACGGCATGGTCCCCGCCGCGCGCGCGGCCCTCGCCGGCGGGGCCGACTGGCTCGCCGTCGCGCTCGTCGAGGAGGGCCAGACTCTGCGCGCCGCCGGGGTCGACGCCCCCGTGCTCGTCCTCACCGAGCCCCCCCCGGGAGCGGCCGGCGCCCTGCTCGACGCCCGGCTCACCCCGACCGTCTACAGCCCGGAGTTCACCGCGGCGCTCGACCGGGAGGCCCGCGACCGCGGCGGCGCGCGGGTCGGGGTGCACCTCAAGCTCGACACCGGGATGCGGCGGGTGGGGGTCCCGCCGGCGCAGTGGGAGGACGCGCTCCGCCGCGTCGGGGCCGCCGAGGGCCTGCACCTGGAGGGCCTGTGGAGCCACTTCGCCGTCGCCGACGAGCCCGACCACCCGTTCATCGCCCACCAGGCCCGCGAGTTCCGCCGCGGTCTGGCGCTGGCGGCCTCCCTCGGCCTGCGGCCGGAGTTCGCGCACCTGTGCAACTCGGCGGGCACGCTGCACCTCCACGACGAGCACCACGACATGGTCCGCCCTGGCCTCGCGGTCTACGGGCTGGAGCCGGCGCCCGGCCTGGCCGGCGCGACCCGCCTCCGGCCGGCGCTGACATGGCGTTCGCAGCTGTCGTTCGTGAAGCGCGTCGCCGCGGGCGAAGCGGTCAGCTACGGCCTGCGCTGGACCGCGCCGCGGGAAACGACCATCGGCAGCGTGCCGGCCGGCTACGCCGACGGCGTCACCCGCGCCCTGTCCGACCGCGGCCAGGTGCTCCTGCGCGGCCGGCGGGTGCCGATCGCGGGGACCGTGTGCATGGACCAATTTCTCGTCGACGCCGGCGAACTGCCCGTCGCGGCGGGTGACGAGGTGGTCCTGATCGGGGCGCAGGGCGACGCGGCGGTGACCGCCGACGACTGGGCCGCCTGGCTCGGGACGATCAACTACGAGGTCGTCTGCGGCATCGGCAAGCGGGTTCCCCGCCGCTACCTCGGCCCGTGAGGTCGCCCCGCCACGCGGCCTGGGGGAGTCCCGGCCGCGCGCCCGCCGGGACCGGGTAGGCGATGGCGCTCGGCCTTGACGACGTGCGCGTCGGGTGCTGGACGGCGCCGGCCGGCCACACCGGCTGCACCGTCGTGCTCCCGCCGCCGGGGTCGCTGGGCGCGATCGCGGTGCGCGGCGGGGCACCGGGAACCCGGGAGGGGGCCGCCCTGTCGGCGACCGGCAACGTCCGGGAATGCCACGCCGTGGTGCTGTCCGGGGGGAGCGCCTTCGGGCTCGCGACCGCCGACGGTGCGAGCGCGTGGTGCGAGGCACACGGCATCGGCTACGACAAGACGGTCGCGCGCATCCCCATCGTCGGGGCCGCGATCGTGTTCGACCTCCGCGAGGGCGGCGCCGCGCGCCCGGACCGCGACGCCGGCTGGGCGGCCTGCGAGGCCGCCACCAACGCGGACCCGCCGATGGGACGGTTCGGGGTGGGGGCCGGCTGCACGGTCGGCAAGACCGCCGGCTTGGAGCACTCGCAGCCGGGCGGGCAGGGATGGGCGGTCGCGCGCGGCGGCGGCGTCACCGTCGGAGCGCTGCTGGCCGTGAACGCGCTGGGCGACGTGCTCGACGAGCAGGGCGGCATCCTGGTGGGCTCGCGCGCCCCGGCCGACCGCCCGCGCTTCCCCTACTCCGGTCCGCCGCCCGGCGCGGCCGTCCCCCCGGAAGCGGAGCACACGGTGATCGGCTGCCTGGTGACCGACGCGCGCCTCGCCAAGCACGAGGCCGTCCGGGCCGCGGACCTGTCCTGCACCGGCATCGCGAGGGCCGTCGACCCCGCCCACACGACCTACGACGGCGACGCGCTGTTCGTGCTCTGCACCCAGCAGATCGAGGCCACCGTCGACCTGGTCGCCCACCTCGGCGCGCGGGCCGTGGCGGCGGCGATCCGCGCGGCCGTCCGGGCCGCCGCCGGCGCGTCGCCATGGGCTTGCTGACCGGGGGTCAGCTGCGGAAGCGCGCCACCCACTCCCGCAGCTGCGGAGAGCTCGCGGACGCGGCCTGCGCCCAGGATTCGTACTCCAGGACCGCCCGCAGGTCGTCGGTCTCGACCGCGACACCGACGCTGCGCTTGATCGCGCGGGCGAGATCGGGGTCGACCTCGGCGAAGCGGCCGGCGAGGTCGAGCGACGCGGCGACGCAGTCGGCCTCGGGGCCCTCCGCCAGGCCCCAGTCGACCGCCCTCGCGGCGTCGAGCACATCGCCGAGCAGCATCGTCCGCAGCGCGCGGCTCGCCCCCATGGCCCGCACCAGGAACCACGTGCAGCCGCCCCCCGGATGCAGGCCGATCCGCGCGAACGTCGCGCCGAACTTGGCGCCAGGCCCCGCGACGCGGACGTCGCACGCCATCGCCAGGTTCAGTCCAGCCCCGACCGCGGGGCCGTTGACGGCGGCGACGGTCGGAAACGGCAACTCCAGCACGCTGAAGAACGCCCGGTAGTAGTCCTGGAGCTCCGCGTGGGTCCGCGCGATCGGCCGATCCGCGTCGCCGAAGAGCGCGGGGAGGTCGGCGCCGGCGCAGAAGGCGGAGCCCTCCCCGGTGATCACCAGGGCGCGCGTCGCGGGGTCGCCGCGCAGCCGCTCGCACACCGCGATCAACTCGTTACCCATCCGGGCACCCATCGCGTTGCGCTTGTCCGGGTCGGTCAGTGTCGCCAGGGCGACACCGGACCCGCGGGACTCCAGGCGGACCTTGTCCATTCCGCGGCACTCCTCGTCGCCGGTCGAGGGCGCAGCGTAGCGGGGTAGATCGTGCGGGCGTTGGGGAACAGTCGGATCGCCGCGCCGCCGCGTGCGCAATCTCAGTCAACGACCAGGAGTCAGACTATGGACCGCAGTGCAATCATCACCATCGCCGCCGTCGTGGTCATCATCGCCGGCATCATCTTCATCCTGAACAGCACCTGAGGCTTCTCCGCCGCGGCCATCAGCCCTGTCGCCCGAGGCCCGGGCTTAGACTCCCGTCCGTTCCGCCGGATCGGGGTGAACCGCCGTTGAGGATCGCGAGGCTGTGGGGGTGACCCGCCCGTTGCGGCTGGTGTCCTCGGGCCCGGACGAGACCCGCAAGATCGCCGCTGCCGTGGCCGATGCGCTGCGGCCCGGCGACCTCGTCGCGCTTACCGGCGAGCTCGGCGCCGGTAAGACCTGCTTCGTGCAGGGCGCCGCGTCCGCGCTCGGCGTCACCGACCGGGTCACCAGTCCCTCGTTCCTCCTGCGTCGCGAGTACGACGGGGCCGTCCCGGTGCTCCATCTCGACGTCTACCGCCTGGAGACGCTTCAGGAGGTCGTCGACCTCGGCTACGAGGACGTCGTCGGGGGGCGCTGGGTCACCTTCATCGAGTGGGGTGACGCCATGAGCACCCTGCTGCCGGCCGACCACCTGGAGGTCGAGTTCCGGCTGCCCGACCCTGCCGCCCAGCCCGGGCCGGGCGAGGACGACCTCGCGGAACCCAGGGGGATCGTCGTCCGGCCGCACGGGGCCGACTGGGCCCGGCGCCTCGCCGTCCTCGCCGCCGACCTCCTGCCGTGGCAGGACGCGTGATGCTCGTCCTCGGCATCGAGACGTCGACGCCGCAGTCCAGCGTCTGCCTGGCGACCGAGCACGGCCTGGTCGCGAGCGCCACCCTCGGCCGCGGCCGCGCGCACGGCGAGTTCCTCACCCCTGCGATCGCCTTCTGCCTGCAGCACGCGCACACCGACATCGCGGCCGTGAGCGGCGTGGCCGTGAGCCTCGGTCCCGGACTGTTCACCGGCATGCGGGTCGGGATCGCGACCGCCCAGACGCTCGCGCACGCGCGCCGGCTGCCGGTCGTCGGTCTGGCGTCGCTCGACCTGCTCGCGTACCCGGTGCGCCACGTCCGGCGTCTGGTGTGCAGCGTCCTCGACGCGCGGCGCGGGGAGCTGTTCTGGTCGTTCTACCGGGCCGCGCCGGGCGGCGTCCAGCGCGTCACCGAGTTCCGCGTCGGCCCCGCCGGGAAGCTGGCGGGCGAGATCGAGGCGGTGCCCGACGGCGTGCTGTGCATCGGCGACGGCGCCGTCGCGCACCGCGCGCTGCTCGAGTCGACCGGTGCGGAGGTGGGTTCGGCCGCGAGCGCCTTCCCGCTCGCACAGTCGCTCGTGGAACTGGCACTGCCACGCTTCATCCGCGAGGACACCCAGCGGCCGGAGGACCTCCTCCCCGTCTACATCCGCAAGGCCGATGCGAAGATCGGCTGGCGGAACCGCGGGGCCCTGTACGGCGGCACGTCGGGTGCCGGGCCGCGTGCGGCCCCCACCCGGACCTGACCGTGGTCGCGTCCCTGTCGCGGCCGGCCCTGACCGACGCCGTCGTCGTCCCGATGCGCCGGCGCCACCTCCGCGGCGTGCTCGCGATCGAGCACGTCGTCTATCCGCGGCCCTGGAGCCCGGCACTGTTCGTGACCGAGCTCGGTCAGCGCCGGGACCGGCGCTACGTGGTGGCGCTGGCTGCACACGGCGCGCGGCCGCCGCCGTGGCCGCGCCGGCTCGTCGTGGGGTACGCGGGGGTGCTCATGCAGGTGGGCGAGGCGCACGTCACCACCGTGGCCGTGCACCCCCGGCACCACCGCAGGAAGGTGGCCAGCCGGCTCCTCGTCGCGGTGCTCGCCGAGGCCCGGGCGCTCGGCGCCGAGGCGGCGACGCTCGAGGTCCGCGTGAACAACCGCGGCGCCCAGCGACTGTACGGTGGCTTCGGGTTCGTGCCCGTCGGCATCCGGCCGGGCTACTACGCGGAGACGGGTGAGGACGCGCTGATCATGTGGGCTCACGGATTGCAGTCCGAGGACTTCGCGGCACGGCTGCGCGCCCAGCGGGCGCGCCTGGAGGCCCCGGGGGGCTCGAGCGGCGCGCCCGACCTGCATGTCCCCTGGGTTCAGGGGCGCGTCGGCCTCGACGCCGCCCCGGAGGGATGACGGATGCTGGTGCTCGGCATCGAGACGTCCTGCGACGAGACGGCCGTCGCCCTCGTCGAGGACGGCGTGCGTGTCCGCTCCAACGTGATCGGGTCCCAGGTCGAGCACCATCGCCCCTACGGCGGCGTGGTCCCCGAGATCGCGGCCCGCGCCCATCTCGAGCTGCTGCTGCCGGCCCTCGACCGCGCGCTCGTGGAGGGCGGCTGCACCTACGCCGACGTCGACGCGGTGGCGGTGACGACCGGCCCGGGGTTGGTGGGGGCGCTGCTCGTGGGCGTGGCGGCGGCCAAGTCGCTGGCGCTCGCCCACTCGCTCCCGCTGATCGGCGTGAACCACCTCGAGGGACACGTCTGCGCCGTGCAGCTGGAGTTCGGCCTGCTCCGTCCCCCGCTGCTCGCCCTGATCGTGAGCGGTGGCCACACCAGCCTCGTGCTGGTGGACGAGACTGGGCGCATGTCGACGATCGGGGCCACCATCGACGACGCGGCGGGCGAGGCGTTCGACAAGGTCGCGCGCTTCCTGGGGCTGCCCTATCCGGGAGGACCCGAGATCGACCGCCTGGCGCGGGAGGGTTCCGCGGACGCGATCCGCTTCCCGCGGGCGTTGCTCGACGGAACCTACGACTTCTCGCTGTCCGGGTTGAAGACCGCCGTCGTACGCGAGCTCCGTCGCCGCGAGGCCGCCGGTGAGGAGATCCACCTGGCCGACGTGGCGGCCTCGTTTCAGGAGGCCGTCGTCGACGTCGCGGTCCGCAAGACGATGGCCGCCGTCGCCCGTCACGGTGTCGAGCAGGTGACGATGGTGGGCGGGGTCGCGGCCAACTCCCGCCTCCGCGAGCGCATGGCGGCGTCGTGCGCAGAGGCCGGCGCGCGCCTGCTGATGCCGTCGCCGGCGCTCTGCACGGATAATGGGGCCATGATCGCGGCGGCGGGATGGAACCGGCTCGCCGGCGGTGAGCGGACGGCGTACGACGCGGTAGCCGACCCGAATCTCCCGCTCGCCGGGCTGGTCGTCCGGGCGTCCGGCGAGCCGCCGTCGTGACCGCGACCTCGGCAACAGGGACGCGCCGGCTGCAGGCCCACGGGGTCGAGCACGTCACCGCGCTGCTGGAGAGCGACTTCGGCCGCCTCTCACGCGGTTCATGGGCCGTGGGCAACCACTACCTGCTCGATGCACTCGACCGTGGGGAGCACGACCGATTCGTCCTGTGGCCGGGCGACGACCCGGTGGCGGTGGTCTACGCCGGGCCGACCGGCACGGTCGTGCCGGCCGGTGACCCGGCCGCCGGGTCGGCACTGGCGCAGGCCGCCGAGGATGCGGGCTGGCGCATCCTCATCGGGGACGCGCCGATCTGCCGGGCGATCCTCGCCGGCGCCGGCCGGGCGCTGTTCCGCCGGAAGCCGTCCGCGCGCGAGCAGCGGTTCATGGTGGCCGGACCGGCGGCCGCGCAGACCGGCCGGCTCGAGTGCCTCCGCCGCGCGCGGCGGGACGACCTGGACCAGCTCACCGATTTCGCGTGCCGGCTGCACGTCGAGGACCGGATGGGCCCGCCGATCTCCCGTACCGGCCGGGCGGCGGTCCGCACGCGCATGCAGGACAGCGTGGACCGGGGAGCGACCTGGGTCGTCGAGCGGGACGGCGCCCCCGTCGGCAAGGTCGACCTGTCTCTGCGGAGCCGGCGCCGCGGCGCCCAGATCGCAGGGGTCTTCGTCGCGTCCGAATGGCGCGGGCGGGGGCTGGCGTCCGGCGCGGTGACCACGCTCACCGCGGACCTGCTGGCCGACGGCTTCCCGGTCGTCACCCTCCACGTCCGCAGCGACAACGCTCCCGCCATCGCCGCCTACACCAGAGCGGGCTACACCGACCAGGGCGCCTGGCTCCTCGCCCTCCGCTGACCCC
>JACCXR010000021.1 GCA_013696915.1 Euzebyaceae bacterium | reverse complement strand
TCGTCCTCCAGCTCGCCGTGACGTTCGGCGTCATCGGCCTGGTCACGCTGCCGTTCGAGCGGTGCACGCGGTCCGCCCCGCGGGCACTCCTGCTGCTCGCCGGGGTCGTCGCCGTGGCGCAGGGCTTCGGCAGCCAGCTCTACCTCGCCGGCCACCCCGCGCAGTTCGCCATCGTCGTGCTGTGGACGCTCGCGGCGCGCGCCTCCCTTCGGGGGGCCACGACGCAGGCAGCACTCCTGCTGGCCCTGTCGGCCGCCTGGGAGACCTGGGGCGTGCTCGGCGTTCCGGTGCTCCTCCTCGCACCGTCGCTGCAGGCCGCCGCGAAGGGCGCCGTCGTCGCCGGCGCGGCGAGCGTGGCCGCGTACGCGCCCTTCGCGATCTTCGGCGACTTCGCCATGCACCGGTTCGCGTGGACTGTCCGACCGCAGTCGGCCCTGGTCCCACTGCTCGGCGTGGACGCGCCGTTCGGGTGGCGGCTGCGGCTGGCGCAAGGAGCGGCGACCCTCGTGGTCGCGGGGTTGGTGGCGTGGCGACTTCGCGGGCACGCGCATGGGCTGTGGGCGGTCCCGGTCACGATCGAGGCGGTGCGTCTCCTCTTCGATCCGGTCGGCGCCGATTACCACTGGATACCGGTTCGTGTCCTCGCCCTCGTGGCGATTGCCGCCTTCGTCGCCGCGCGGGACGGTAGCGGCCTGTACATCTGGCCGCTGCTCTACCCGGCGTTCCTACCCGGGGCGCCGCAGTGGCTGATGGCGGCAGCAGTCCTCGTCGGCGTCGCGATGGTGGTGGTCGACTCGGCCAGGGCCGTGGAACCTCGGCCGCCTCAGCCGACGGAGGGCGACGACCGAGTGCTGACCGCCGTCGGCTGACCGATGCCGCCCGAACCGAGCTGCGAGGCCGCTCGCTGCCTTGCGCGCCGATGCTTGCCGGCACACCCCCGCCCGGTAGGCTCTGCCCGCCTGCCGCCCGCACCGCGCCCGCGACCGCTTGGCGTGCGCCTTCCCCGGGCAGGGGTCTGGCGGCGTTAGGCTTGACGGCTGTAGTGGCTGATGTTCAAGATGTGACCAATGTTGTGCCTCCCGCATGGGCAGGGGAGGAGGGTTGGCGGTCTCCCCGGCGGCAGCCGCAGACCAGGGTGGGCCGGCGCACGGGTCCGCGGAGAGGATGAGGCATGGCCGCGCACCGGGGGTCGCTCGGGGACGACGCGCTGTGGACGGTCGCCGAGGTGGCCGGGCACATGCGCGTGTCGAACATGACCGTGTACCGGCTGATCAAGTCAGGCCAGCTGCCCGCGATCCGCGTCGGCAAGAACTTCCGGATCCGCGCCCGTGACCTGGCCGCGTACCTCGACGCCGGCTCGACGCAGGTCACCGGGTCCCAGGGCTGACGGCGGTGCCATCGGCGATCGGCCTCGACATCGGCTCCAGCGCCGTGCGGGCGGCCCAGGTCACGCGGCCCGGCAGCGGACCCGCGACGCTGGACCGCCTCGGCCAGGTGCTGCTGCCCCCTGGGGCGGTGCGCGACGGCGAGATCGCCGACCCCGAGGCCGTCGTCGAGGTGCTGAAGACCCTGTGGAAACGCTACGGCTTCAAGGGCCGCAAGGTCGCGATGGGGGTCGCCAACCAGCAGGTCGTCGTCCGCGAGGTCGACCTGCCGTACCTCCCCGAGGCCGAACTGCGGAAGTCGCTGGATTTCCAGGTCCAGGACTACATCCCGATCCCCGTCGAGCAGGCCGTCCTGGACTTCCACGTGCTCGCCGAGCACGAGGTCGACGGCAACCGGCTCAGCAAGATCCTCCTCGTCGCCGCGGCCCGCGGCATGGTCGATTCGGTCGTCGCCGCCGCCCGCCAGGCCAGGCTGCAGCCGATGCTGCTCGACCTGGACGCCTTCGCGATGCTGCGGAGCCTGTCGCGCCCCGACGCGATCCTCGCGGGCGGCGAGGGCGAGCTCCTCGTCGACGCCGGCGCCGCGGTGACCAACCTCGTGGTCCACGAGGCCGGCATCCCGCGCTTCGTCCGCATCCTGCTGATGGGCGGCAACGCGATCACCGACTCCCTCCAGGCGGCGCTCGGCATCTCCCACGAGCAGGCGGAGGGCATGAAGGCCGCCGACCTCACCCCGGGCAGCGACGAGGCGAGCCTGGTCGTCGAGCGCGCGGGTCGCTTCGTCGACGAGATCCGCGGCTCGCTCGACTACTACCGCGCCCAGCCGAACGCGATCCAGGTCGGCCGCGCGGTCGTCTCGGGCGGCGCGAGCCAGCTTCCCGGCCTGCGCGACCGGCTCGCCGACGCGCTGGGAATCCCCGTCGACCGCGGGCACCCCATGCAGGAGCTGAAGATCGGCAAGGTCGGCGTCGACCCGGACCAGCTCGCGGAGGCGGAGCCGTACCTCGCGGTAGCGATCGGCCTTGCGCTCGGGGCGACGGAGTGAGCGTCAAGGTCAACCTGCTCCCCCGCGAATACGAGGAGCGGATCCGCACTCGCAGGACGGTCGGGTACACCGTCGCCGGTGTCCTGCTGTGGTGCGGCGTGCTCGCGGTCGTACTGGCGCTAAAGGCGGCCGACGTCGACCGGGCTCGGGAGGAGCGCGACCTCGCGCTCGCGCAGACCGCGCAGCTCCAGAGCGAGCTGGTGGCCCTGGACAGCTACCGGCTGCTCGCCGGTCGCCTGGAGTCCCGCAGCGCCCTCCTGACCGACGCCATGGCGCCGGAGGTGTCCTGGGCCACCCTGCTCAACGACCTGTCGCTGACCTTCCCGACCACGTCGTCGCTGCGCTCGCTCACCGGCACGCTCGACCAGCCCCTCCCCGACGCCGCACCCGTGCCGCCGGCCCCGGCACCGACGCCCGCCCCGACGCCCCCGCCTACGCCGGCGCCCGTGCCGGCGCCGGCGCCCGGTCCGCTCACCGAGGAGGCCATCGGCACGATTGTCTTCGCGGGCTACTCCATCGAGGGCTACGCTCCCGGCGTCGAGACCGCGATCGTCCGGTTCGACGACGTTGAGAGCTTCTCGGACTCCTTCCTGACCCAGGCGGGGACCGAGGAGATCGGCGACACCCCGGTGACCCAGTTCCAAGGCCAGGTCGACGTCAATGGCAGCGCCCGCACCAACCGCTACGCCGAGGGCCTGCCCCCCGAGGTGCCGCAGTGACCGGCAAGCGGATCGCGCTCGCCGGCCTCGGGGTCGCGGTGCTCCTGACGATCGCGTGGTTCTTCCTGCTCTACCAGCCGGCCGTCGACGAGCAGGCCGCCCTCGAGGTCGAGACGCAGGCGCTGCTGGGGCAGCAGCAGCAGCTGCGCAACCAGATCAGCATGCTCGAGAACATCCGCGCCCGCGAGGACGAGATCAACGACGCGCTCGCCCGGCTCGACGCCTTCATACCCGTCGGCACCGCGCAGCCCGAGATCCTCACCCAGATCGACGCCGCGGCCCAGGCGGCGGGCGTCGAGATCCTCACCTGGACCTTCGGCGAGCCCACCCCCGTGCTCGACGCCCCGGCCACCGGCGAGCCGACGCTGGTCCTCGGCGAGCTCATCCTGACCATGACCGTCGAGGGCGGCTACTTCCAGGCGGTCGACTTCTTCCGCCGCCTCGAGTTCGAGGTGCCGCGGGCGATCCTGGTGGAGACCGTGGCCGTCGCCGAGGGCGAGGGCGGGTTCCCGGTCCTCGCCACCACCTGGAGCGGCCGCACGTTCGCCCTGGTGCCGCCGCCGCCCGCGCTGCCCGGCGCGGAGGGTAGCGTTCCGGTGGCACCGGCGACGCCGCCCGCGACCCCGCTCCCCGCCCCGACCGGGACACCCGTCCCCGAAACTCCGGCTGCCGGCAGCGGCGTGCCGCTCGAGACGACCGAGGGAGTGCAGTGACCGATCGCGAACCATCGGGGCTCCGCCGCGTCGCGAGCGCGGCGCTCGGCGCGGCGGGCGGACTCGCCGTGGTGGCGGCGCTGTGGTTCCTGGTCGTCCTGCCGCTGCTCGCCGACGACGCCGGCGACGATCTCGCGACCCCTGGCTCGGCGTCGGTGTCGCAGCCGCTGCAGCCCACCGAGCCGCTCGAGCCCACCGAGGAGCCGCTCGCGCCGCCGCTGCCGGCGGAGACGTCGACGGGCGCCGTGCCGCAGACCTTCAACGTCTTCCAGGCCCGCGACCCCTTCGAGCAGCTCGTCCAGCCCCCCGACCCGACCATTGAGCCGACCGACCCGTTCCCCACCGGCCCCCTGCCGACCGACACGTTCCCGACCGAGCCCGAAACCACCACCCCGCTGCCCACGGACCCCGACGACTTCGACGACGAGGAGGACTTCGACGGGGACGGGATCCCCGACGTCGACGACGACGACATCGACGACGACGGCATCCCGAACGAGGAGGACGACGACCCCTACGACCCGGACGTCCCCGGCGACGACGACTTCGACGACGACTTCGACGACGACGTCGACGGCGACGGGCTCACCGACGACATCGACGACGACATCGACGGCGACGGGATCCCCAATGAGGACGACGACGACCCGTACGGCGACGCGGATCTGCCCGACGACGACCAGACCACCCCGACCCCGACGCCCACCGCCACTCCGTCCCCGTCATCGGAGGCCAGCGTGGGGGCGACCACGATCGCGCTCGTCGACGTCTTCGTCGACGACGACGGCGAACCGGCCGCCCTGGTCACCGTGAACGGCACCGGCTACGAGGTCCGCGAGGGCGACCCCTTCGCGACGCGCTTCCAGATCATCGACATCTCGGGCGACTGCGGCACGTTCCTGTTCGGCGACAACCGCTTCACCCTCTGCGAGGGGCAGGAGATCCGGAAATAGCCGCGAGCGGCTAGCGTTGGCGGCATGGCGCTGCGCTACCTCACCGCGGGAGAGTCGCACGGCCCCGCTCTCGTCGGGATCCTGGAGGGGCTGCCGGCGGGCGTGCCGGTCGATCGCGCGGTGCTCGACCACGAGCTCGCCCGTCGGCGGCTCGGCCACGGCCGGTCCCCCCGGATGAGCTTCGAGGTCGACCGGCTCGACCTCCTCGGCGGGGTCCGCCACGGGCTCACGATCGGCTCCCCCGTCGCCGTGGTGATCCACAACACCGAGTGGCCCAAGTGGGCCGGCGTCATGGGGGTCGACGCGCCGTCCGATCCGGTCGGAGTCGCCGCGTCCGGCCGCGGGGCGCCTTTGACCCGCCCCCGGCCGGGTCACGCCGACCTCGTCGGGATGCAGAAGTACGACCTGGACGACGCCCGCACGATCCTCGAGCGGGCCAGCGCCCGGGAAACCGCCACCCGTGTCGCCCTTGGCTACTTCGCCCGCGCCCTGCTCGTCGAGCTCGGCGCCCGGATCGTGTCCCACGTCGTCCGCATCGGCGAGGTCGCGGTCCCCGACGACGCGCCCGCGCCCGGGCCCGACGACCTCGACGCCGTCGACGCCGACCCCGTCCGCTGCTTCGACGCCGGGTCGTCGGCGCGCATGCAGGAGCGCATCGACCGGGCGAAGTCCGAGCGCGACACCCTCGGCGGCGTCGTGGAGGTGGCGGTCCACGGCCTGCCGCCGGGCCTGGGGAGCCACGTCCACTGGGACCGCAAGCTCGACACCCGGCTGGCGGCCGCGCTCATGAGCATCCAGGCGTTCAAGGGCGTCGAGGTCGGCGACGGCTTCCGCTCCGCCGAACGGCCCGGCTCGCGGGCGCACGACGAGA
The DNA here is from genome assembly GCA_013696915.1 of Euzebyaceae bacterium. Taxonomy (GTDB): domain Bacteria; phylum Actinomycetota; class Nitriliruptoria; order Euzebyales; family Egibacteraceae; genus JACCXR01. The sequence goes on along the minus strand of JACCXR010000021.1, from coordinate 4,608 downwards.
TCCTCCTCGACGGCGACCACCGGCTGGCGCGGGCCACCGGCCGCGCCGGCGGCCTGGAGGGCGGGACGACCACCGGAGAGGTCCTGCGGGTGCGCGGCGCGATGAAGCCGCTGTCGAGCCTGACCCGCCCCCTGGCCACCGTCGACGTCGCCACCGGGGAGCCGGCCGAGGCGATCCAGCAGCGCTCGGACGTCTGCGCCGTCCCGCGGGCCGGCATCGTCGCGGAGGCGGTCGTCGCCCTGACGGTCGCCGACGCCCTGCTGGAGAAGACCGGCGGTGACAGCCTCGGCGAGGTCCGGCGCAACCTGGAGGCCTACCGGGCCACCGCCGCCCGACCGCGCGCGGGCGCCGGGCGCACCTGGAGATGAGCCTGCTCGCGCCCGGCCGCAATCTCGTCCTCATCGGACCGATGGGGGCGGGCAAGACCACCGTCGGGCGGCTCCTCGCCGACCGCCTCCGCCGCCCCTTCGCCGACACCGACGCGATGGTCGAGCGGGAGGCCGGGCGGCCGGTGCGGGAGATCTTCGACGAGTCGGGGGAGCGGGCGTTCCGGGCGCTGGAGTCGGAGATGGTGCGGCGGGTCTCGGCGCTGCGCGGCCAGGTCATCGCCGTCGGCGGCGGGGCCCTCGGCGATCCGCTGAACCTCACGCACCTGCGGTCCACCGGCGACCTCGTCCTGCTCGACGCGCCGCCGGAGGCGCTCGCGGAGCGCGTCGGCGGTGGCGGGGACGCCGCCGCCCGTCCCCTGCTGCGCGGCGCGGACGACCTCGCCGCCCGCCTCGCGAGCCTGCGTGACCTCCGCGACGCCGACTACACCGCCGCCGCCGCGCATCCCGTCGAAACCGCCGGCAAGACCCCCGAGGAGGTGGCGGCCGAGGTGCTCGCCTGGGCCCGCACCCGCCCCGGGCTGCTGTCCCGCGACGAACGCCGGCCATGACCGTCCGCATCCACTGCCCCGTGGGCGACCACCCCTACGACATCGCCGTCGGCGCCGGGCTCCTCGACCGCCTCGGCACCCTCGTGCCGCTGCCGCCGCACGCGCGGCGGGCGGCGGTCGTCACCTGCGGGCCGGTCGACGCGCTCTACGGCGCGCGGGCGGTCGCCGCCCTCAGCGGAAGCGGGCTCGACGTCGCCGTCATGTCCATCCCGGACGGGGAGGGGGCGAAGACCCTCGCCACCGTGGAGGGCCTCTACCACCGGTTCGCGGCGATGCCGCTCGGCCGCGACGACGTCGTCGTCGCGCTCGGCGGCGGCGTGGTCGGCGACCTCGCCGGCTTCGCGGCGGCGACGTGGAACCGCGGGGTCGCGGTCGCCCAGGTCCCCACGACGCTGCTCGCGCAGGTGGACTCGGCGATCGGCGGCAAGACCGGCGTCAACCTCGCGGAGGGCAAGAATCTCGTCGGCGCCTTCCACCAGCCGGCCGCCGTCGTGGCGGACACCGCCACGCTGCGGACGCTGTCGGCGCGGGACCGGCGGGCGGGTCTCGGTGAGGTCGCCAAGTACGGGTTCATCGCCGACCCGGCGGTGCTCGAGCTGCTCGAGGAGCGGGCCGCCGACGCCGTTGCCGGCGACCCCGACCTGCTCACCGACGTCGTGCGCCGCAGCGCCGCCGTGAAGGCGCGGATCGTGGCCGCCGACGAGCGCGAGGGCGGCGAGCGGGCGCTGCTGAACTACGGCCACACGGTCGGCCACGCCATCGAGAGCCTGACCGGGTACGGGACCTACCGGCACGGCGAGGCGGTCGCGCTCGGCATGGTGTTCGCGGCCCGGCTGGGAGAGCGGCTCGGGGTGAGCGTCGCCGGCCTCGCCGACCGCACCGTCGCGCTCCTCGGGGGGCTGGGCCTGCCCGTGGGCGGCCTCCGGCTGGACCCCGCCGCCGTGTGGCGCCTGCTCGCCCGCCACAAGAAGGCCCGTGACGGCGTCCGCTTCGTCCTGTGCCGCACCCCCGGGGACGCGGTCGTCGTCGAACAGCCGGAGGCCCGCGTCGTCGACGAGGTGCTGCGGTCGCTGGCGTAGCTCTACGCTTGGCGCATGGGTCCGCCGAACGTCCCGGTGACGGTGCCGCAGCCGTGATCCTCCTCGTCCACGGGCCGAACCTGTCGCAGCTCGGGTCGCGGGACCCGGCCGTCTACGGGACCGCGACGCTTGCCGATCTCGTCGGGATCGCCCGCGAGGAGCATCCCCGGGTCGACAGCTTCGCCTCGGAGTCCGAGGGGGAGCTCGTCGCGCGGCTCCACGCCGCCCGCACCGACGGGACGCACGCGGTCGTGATCAACCCGGGGGCGCTCACCCACTACAGCTATTCTCTGCGGGACGCCCTCGAGATGCTGACGGTGCCCAAGGTGGAGGTGCACCTGTCGCAGACGGCCGCGCGCGAGCCGTTCCGCCGCCACAGCGTGCTCAGCCCGGTCGTGGACGTGACCATCACCGGCGCCGGCGCCTTCGGGTACCGCCTGGCGGTGCGCGCGGCGCTGCACCTGCTCGGCCGCTGAGGACGCCTCTGGCGGTCGGGGCGACCTCGGGTCGGGGCGCCCCGGGAGGCCGGTGGATGCGCGTATCGTCTCCTGGGATGGAGGCGACGCACCGGCGGCGGCGGGACCGTCTGCGCTCCGAGGTCCGCGACGCGGGCGCCGTGCTCGTGACCCGCGGGGTGAACGTCCGCTGGCTCACCGGGTTCACCGGCTCCGCCGGCCGGCTGCTGGTGGCGGACGGCGGCCGGGAGGTGCTCGTGACCGACGGCCGCTACGCCGAGCAGGCGGCCGTCGAGGCGCCCGGGCTGGAGGTCGTCCTCGACCGGACCTGGGAGTGGCTGCCGGACCGGTTGGATCCCGGGGCGCGCCTCGCCCTCGAGAGCCATGACCTGCCGTGGGACGTCGCGCGCGAGCTGGCGGGCCTGCTCGGAGACGACCGGGTCGTGCCCGCCCCGCGCGTGGTCGAGACGCTCCGGCAGCGCAAGGACGACGACGAGCTCGCGCTGCTCCGGAGGGCGTGCGCCGTCACCGGCGAGGCCTTCACGGCCATGCTCGGCTGGCTCTCGCCGGGTCAGACCGAACGGGACGTCGCGCGCAGGCTCGCCGACGAGATGGTCATCCGCGGCGCCGAGGGGCCGTCCTTCGACACCATCCTCGCCGGCGGCCCCCACAGCGCCCGGCCGCACCACCGGCCGACCGACCGGCGGTTGCGGCGCGGCGAGCTCGTCAAGGCCGACTTCGGCGCGCTCGTCGACGGCTACCACGCGGACATGACCCGCACGGTCGCGCTCGGCGATCCCGGTGCACAGCTGCGCGCCGTCCACGGCCTCGTCCGCAGGGCGCAGTCCGCCGGCGTGGCCCGGGTGCGGGCCGGCGTGGCGGCGGCGGACGTCGACGCCGCGTGCCGCGACCTCATCGCGGCCGGAGGCCGGGGCGAGGAGTTCGTGCACGGCACCGGGCACGGCGTCGGTCTGGAGATCCACGAGGAGCCGATCCTGCGGCGCGAAGCCACTGCTAGACTGACCGACCGCATGGTGGTCACCGTCGAACCGGGCGTCTACCTGCCGGGACTCGGTGGCGTGCGCATCGAAGACGTCGTCCTCGTCACCCCCGACGGCGCCGAGCTGCTGACCACCGCCCCCACCGAACTCATCGTCCTGTAAGGACCGCCGACGGGAGGCCCGCCGCAACATGGTGTCCACGAACAGCCTGCGCAACGGCATGACCGTCAAGATCGACAACCAGCTCTACCGGGTCGACTACTTCCAGCACGTCAAGCCGGGCAAGGGCGGCGCGTTCGTGCGGACGACCCTGAAGGGCGTGCAGAACAACAAGACCATCGACCGCACCTTCCGGGCCGGCGAGGAGCTCGAGCAGGCGATCCTCGAGAAGCGCGCGCTCCAGTACCTCTACCGCGAGGGCGAGCAGTTCGTCTTCATGGACACCGAGCACTTCGAGCAGACGTACGTGCCCGTGCAGGCCCTCGGCGACAACGTCAAGTGGCTGAAGGAAGCCGACACCATCGACCTCGTGTTCCACGACGGCGCCGTGGTGGACGTGAACCTGCCGGCCAGCGTCGAACTCGAGGTGGCCGAGACCGAGCCGGGCATCCAGGGGGACCGCGTCTCGGGCGCCACGAAGCCGGCCACCCTGGAGACGGGCGCCGTCGTCGCCGTGCCGCTGTTCATCAACGTCGGCGAACGGATCAAGGTCGACACCCGCTCCGGCGGGTACCTGTCCCGCGCCTGATGGCGCGGGTCTCGCGGCGTGCGGCGCGCAAGCGGGCGCTCGACGTGCTCTACGAGGCGGACCTCAAGGAACGGGCAATCCCCGTCGTGCTGGCCGGCCATCTCGCCGGCGACGACCCGCCGCCCGACTTCACCCTCGAGATCCTGCGGGGCGTGCACGCCCACCGCGACGAGATCGACCAGCTGATCGAGACGAACGCCCGCGACTGGAAGCTCGCCCGCATGCCGGTCGTGGACCGCAACCTGCTGCGGATGGCCATTTACGAGATCCGCCACGCCGACGACGTCCCGACCGCCGTCGCCATCGACGAGGCGGTCGAGCTCGCCAAGGAGCTCTCGACCGACGACTCGGGCCGCTTCATCAACGGCCTCCTCGCCCGCGTCGCCGC
>JACCXR010000586.1 GCA_013696915.1 Euzebyaceae bacterium | reverse complement strand
CCGGCGGCTCCGCGACGAGTTCCTCCGGGGTGCCGGAGAGGTGGCCACCGCCGAGGTCGGGCTGCTGCTCGTCGGGCGTGCACCCGAGCGCCTCGAGGTTGTCGGCGACCGCCTGCACCTGCGCCTGCTGGGCCGCGCGGGCGGAGAGCTGCCGTTGCACGACGACCCCGATCCCCGCCAGGACGACCGCGCCCAGGAACGCGAACACGAACAGGCGGTTGCGCCTGGCCCGCGCGGCGGCGGCGCGCTCGGCGGCGAGCTTCGCCTCGCGGCGCTGCTTCTGGCGGTCACGCTTCGTGACGTTCTCGCGCTGCGACTCCGACACCGGGGCGGCTCCTTGCGTAGGGCGGGGCGGGCGGGCCTCATCCCGAAGTCTAACGACGGCCCGATTTCGGACGTCGAGCGTCGAGCTCGACGGCGTCGGATCCCCAGGGTTCGAAGGCTAGGCGCCGATAGTGGCGCCTACCCTTCAATGGATGTGGTCCCCGCGAGGCGGCCCTCGGGCTACCTCTCGCTGCTCGCCCCCAGCCCCGCGCCCAGCCAGGGTCCAGCCAGGGTTCGAAGGCTAGGCGCCGATAGTTGCGCCTAACCTTCGAACGGTGGGCGATCCCCGCCCGGGTTGCCCTGGACGGCAGGCGGCCGGGGCGTCACCGGGCGGGCGCCATGCGGGTGACCACCACGACGGCGGCGTCTTCGCCGGGCTCGGGGTCGCGGCGGACCGCGTCGTAGCCGAGGTCGAGCAGGACCGCGAGCAGCGCTCCGGCCCCGACACCGGCTGCGATCAGCGCCGGCGGGCTGCCGTCGACGGGGCGCAACCCGATGCCGTCGCCGGCGGTGACCACCCGCGCGAGCGGCCCTGCCGCCGCGGTGGCGGCGGCGACCGCCGTGCAACGGTCGTCACCGGACACGCCTCCCGCGCGCCGGTCGGTCGGGATCCGACCCGCCAGGGCGCCTCCGAGCCAGCCGCGCCCGTGGGGGAACAGATCCTCCTCCGGCGGGCGCACGAGGAGCCGCGCGCCGGCGCCGGCGTCGGCGTCGGCGCCGGCGTCCTCGGCGTCGGCGCCGGCCGCGGAGTCGGAATCTGACTCGGAGTCAGCGCCGACGACGGGCTCGGCGTCGAGGCCGCGCACCACGACGACCGGGATGCCGTCGGCCTTGCGCCGCACGAGCTCGGCGGCGGCGGCCACCGCGTCGGCGACCGCCGACTCGGTGACCTCCAGCGTCATGCCCTCGCGGTCCACCCCGCCGCGCTCGTCGCGGATCGGCCCCATGCCCGCCACGCCGATGGCCACGTCGGTCTGCCCCACGCGCCACGGCCGTCCGAAGGTGTCGGCCACCACCACGGCGACCGTGACACCGGCCAGCCGCCGCAGCCCCGCCCGGATCCCGCGGGCGCTGGCGTCGGGATCCTCCGGCAGCAGCGCGAGGCTGCCGCCCGGCACGTTCGAGGCGTCGATGCCCGCGTTGGCGCAAACCAGCCCGTGCCTGGTCTCAACGACCAGCACGCGGGCCGTGTCCACGACCACCCGCACGGCCTCGCGCCGGGCGAGCTGCCGGCGGGCCGTCCCCGGCGACTCCCCCGCCGGCGGGTCGACGAGCGCGCCCTCGGCCTTGCTGACGATCTTCTGCGCGACCACGACGACGTCGCCGTCGCGGAGGTCGGCCGCCGCGGCGATCAGGGCGGGCAGGTCGTCCCCCGGCCGCACCTCGGGCAGGCCGCCGACTCCGAAGATCTCGATCACGTCGCCGGCGCGGTGGCCAGGCCGAGCGCCGCGCCCGCGACAGAGGCCGCGACGTCGGGAGTGGTCATGACCGTGTCGGTCACGGCGACGGCGAGGCCGAGCTGGCGGAGCGGGGCCGCCGCGTCCTCGTCGGCCCGATCGACGACCCAGCCGTCGAGGAAGTCGGCGTAGCTCCGGGCGACCGCCAGGGCGGAGACGTCCGTCCCGGTGGCCGGGAGCAGCCGGTCGGCCATGCCCCGCACCACGGCGCCGGCGACGATCGGCGACACGCCGACGACGCACGCGCGCCGCAGCGCCGGGCGGATGCCGGGGACCGCGAGGATCGTCCCGATGGAGACCACGGGGTTCGAGGGGCACAGCACGACGACGTCGGCCGCGGCGATCGCTTCGAGGACCCCCGGCGCCGGCCGCGCCCCGGCGGCGCCCTCCAGCCACACGTCGGCGACAGGCGGCGCGGCCCGTTCGCCCACCCACCATTCCTGGAAGTGCAGCGTCCGGCCGTCGGTCGTCCGGATGCGGGTCGCCACGGGGTCGTCGGTCATGGGCACCAGCCTGAACTCCAGGCCCCAGGCCGCGGCGATGACGTCGGTGGCCTCGGACAGGGTCCCACCGCCGGCGAGGATCTCCGTGCGGACGAGGTGGGTCGCGAGGTCACGGTCCCCGAGCGTGAACCACGCCGGCCGTCCGTAACGGTCCCGCAGCTCCGTCGCGACGGCGGTGGTCTCGCCGTCCCGGCCCCATCCCTGCGCGGGGTGCACGCCGCCACCGAGGGTGTAGGTGATCGTGTCGAGGTCGGGGCTGACGTGCAGGCCGTGGAGCCGGATGTCGTCGCCGGTGTTGGCGACGACCGTGAGCTCGGCGGGGTCCACGACACGGACGAGTCCGCGGAGAAACCGGGCGGCCCCGACGCCTCCGGCCAGGGCGACGATCGACATGCGGCAAGACTACGGGCATGCCGAGGACTATCGTGCGCGACCATGGGCGCGCACGGCGGCAAGGGCGACCCCCCGGCGCTCGTCGAATTCTGCCGGCGGATGCACCCGCAGCTGGTCGGCACGCTCACGCTGTACTGCGGCAGCCGGATGGTCGCCGAGGAACTCGCTCAGGAGGCCTTGATCCGCGTATGGGACCGGTGGGAAACCGTGAGCGCGCTCAACTCGCCGGCGGGGTGGGCGCACCACGTCGCGCTGAACCTCGCCAGGTCGTGGTCCCGCAGGCGGGCGGCGGAGCGACGCGCGAACGCGCGGGCCGGCATGCCGGACGCCGTCGCCCGCGAGACCCTCGACGCCGAGGACGTCCTCGTGCTGCGCCAGGCGGTGGCGTCCCTGCCGCCCCGTCAGCGCGCCGTGGTGGCCTGGCGCTTCTACGCCGACCTGTCCGTGGAGGAGACCGCCGGCGTGCTCGGCTGCGCGCCGGGCACGGTCAAGTCGCTCACGCACAAGGCAGTGGCCGCCTTGCGCCGTGACGTGCGTTTCTCAGACGTGGAGGTGACGCCCCGTGGCGCCTGAGCTCAGGGAGCTGATGCGCGCGGCGGCCGGGCCGCCCGCCGTGGCGGACGTGGAGGCCATTCGTGCGGGAGCGCGCCGCCGGCGAACCCGGCGGAGGACGGCCGGCGCGGTCGCGGTGGCCGTGATCGCCGTGCCGCTCGCGCTTGCCGTCCTGGGACCGCTGACGTCCACCACGGTCGGGCTGACCGACCGACCGCCGCCGGAGGCGCCGGCGGTCGTGCCGGCACTGGAGCGGGTGGACGCCGCCGACGCCGGCGCCCCGACGCTGCTGCCTGCGGGCTTCACCCGCTGCAAGGGCCCTGCCATCGCCGGCGCGCTGACGGTGACCGAGTTCTGCGACGGTGACGTCGTGCTCCGGCTGCGCCACGGCCCCCACTCAGCGCTCGAGGAGCGCGGCGAGGAGATCCCCGTCGGGACGCGCACCGGCACCACCCTGGTCGCCGACGACGGTTGGCGCGAGGTGACCGTGTCGGACTCGGACTCCCCCGGCGACACGCACTACCGGCTGGAGGCGCCGGCCGCCTACAGCCCGGAGGTGCTCGCCGAGATCCTCGAGTCGATCCCGGACTTCGAGCGTGCCGCGGGCTGAGCCGGCCGGGCGGACCCGGGAACGCGACCGACGGGTGATACTGCCCGGGTTGCACACCGCGGGGGCGGCGGGAGAGGAGCCATGATGCACCGGGTCGGCCCAGTTCTGTGCGCCATCGCGGCGTTGGTCGCGTCCCTGCTCCCCCCGGCCGCCGCGCGCGCCGCGGGGCCCGGCGACCGGATCGCCTTCACCGCGGACGGTCAGATCGTGGTCCTCGACACGGGGACCGGCGCGCGCACCCCGCTGACGACCCTCGGCTACTACACGTCGGTGGCCTGGTCGCCGGACGGGGGCCGCCTGGCACTGTCCGGCTTCGCGGGCGGCATCGGGATCGTCGCCGCCGACGGCAGCGGGGAGCGCGCCCTGTCGGCCACCGGCCACTCCCCGGCGTGGTCACCCGACGGGGAGCGGATCGCCTTCGCCGACTCCGACCGGATCGTCGTGGTCGACGCGGATGGCGGAAACCCCCAGCGGCTCACGACGGTCGTCGACGGTGACAGCGACACAGCGCCCGCCTGGTCGCCCCAGGGCACCCGTCTCGCCTTCCTCCGGTACAGCGAGAGCGAGCTCGGCTACGACCTCTGGCTCGTCGAGGCCGACGGGACGGCGCCGCGGAAGGTCGCCGACGAGGTCGCCGGGGCGCCGTCGGAGCCCGTCTGGTCGCCAGACGGGTCGCGGATCGCGTTCGTCCGCGCGCAGGGTGGCATCGCCCTCGCAGCGCCCGACGGCGCCGCGGTCACCGAGGTGCCGGGAGCCGCCGGCGACAGCCCCGTCTGGTCGCCGGACGGCGCCGAGATCGCGTTCGTGCGCGGCGAGGCGGGAGTGTGGGTCACCGGCCTGGACGGCGGAGGGCTCCGGCAGGCAGGCGACGGGCCGGGCGCGGAGTTCGATCCCACATGGTCACCGGACGGCACGCGGATCGCCTTCACCGCCGGTCCCGCCGACTCCGGCTGCGAGTGCTACCTGACGAACGTCTACACGACCGCCCTCGACGGGACCGGCCAACGACAGTTGACCGACGGGCTGTCGGAGCGGTTCGGCACGACGTTCTCGCCGGGGTTCGTGCGGCGCATCGCGGGCGCGGCACGGATCGAGACCTCGGTGGAGGTGTCGCGGACGGTGTTCGAGTCCGCAACGGCGGTGGTCCTCGCCCGCGCGGACGCCTACCCGGACGCGCTCGCGGGCGCGCCGGTCGCGACCGGCGTCGGCGGCCCGCTGCTGCTGTCCGGCCGCGAGACCCTGCACCCGGCGGTCGCGGACGAGGTCGGGCGCCTCGGGGCGACGACCGCCTATCTGCTCGGCGACTCCTCGGCGCTGTCGGCGCAGGTCGAGGCGGACCTGCGCACCGCAGGCGTCGAGGACGTCGTGCGCATCGCCGGGGCGAACCGCTACGCCACCGCCGCGGCGGCGGCCACCCGCGAGCCCGGTGGCGCGCGCGCCGTCTACGTCGTCGAGGGGGCGCACGCCGACCCTGGCCGGGGCTGGCCGGACGCCGTGTCGGTGTCGGCCCTCGCCGCGTTCCAGGGGCGGCCGATCCTGCTCGTCGAGCGCGACCGGCTGCCCGACGAGACCCGCCGGGCGCTCGTCGACCTCGGGGTCACCGAGGTCACGATCGTGGGCGGGACCGCCGCGGTGTCCGACGGTGTGGCGGCGGCCATCGCCGCGGAGAGCGTCACCGTCGACCGCTTGGCGGGTGCGACGCGCTACGAGACCTCGCGCCTGGTCGCCGAGCGTGCCGCCCAGGCCGGGATGTCGCCCGCGACGGTATGGCTGGCGGCCGGGGGCAACTGGCCGGACTCGCTGGCCGCCGGACCGGCCGCCGCCGCCGGCGGCGGGATCCTGCTGCTCGCCGCCGGGACCGGCCTGCAAGGCAGCCCGCCGACCCGCGACTGGCTCGCCGACCGGGCCGGCGCCGTCGCCCGGGTCTGGCTGGTCGGAGGCCCCGACGTGCTGCGGCCGACCGTCGCGGTCGAGGCCGAACGCGCCCTCGGATGACCCGCCCGTGCGAGCCGGGGTCGGAAGCCCCTGCCGAGCGATGAGCATTCGTAGGCGCCCTACGCTGCTGGCATGAGTGTGCGGCTGCAGGTCCTGCTGGAAGAGCACGAACTGGAAGAGCTCCGGGCGATCGCCCGGCAGCGGGGGACGACCGTCTCGGCATGGGTGCCGACACGATCATGAGCTTCGGTTCGATCGTTACCCCGGGATGCGGCGGCTGCGGTGATGCGCGCCGGCGATTGTCGCCCCGGCGTGGGCGTCTGCTGATCACGGCGAGCAGCAGACGTCCACGCCGGCCCCGCGCTACGGGCGCGCTTCCAGCACGAGGTTGAACGGCGTCTCCGTCGCGCGGCGGAAGCGGGTGAACCCGTTGCCGAGCACGAGGTCGCGCAGGCGGGCCTCGCCGGCCTGGGGCCCGAGCGGATCGCTCGAGCCCTCGGAGACGGCGTGCGGACTGCAGATCAGCACCGAGGCCGCGTAGAAGATCCGGCCGACCGGGTTGAGGTTGTCCTCCACCCGGTCACCCGCGCGCGGCTCCACCAGCAGCCACGTGCCGTCGTCGTCGAGCGCGGAGCGGATGTGGCGCGCGGCCCCCGCCGGGTCGCCCATGTCGTGGAGGCAGTCGAAGCAGGCGACCAGGTCGTAGCCCACGCCGGGGAACGACTGCGCCGGCGCGACCTCGAAGCGGACGCGGTCGGCGACGCCGGCGTCGGCGGCCGCCTTGCGGGCCTGGTCGATCGACGCGCCATGGTTGTCGAACCCGATGAACGTCGACCGGGGATAGGCCTGCGCCATCAGGATGGTGGACGTGCCGTGCCCGCAGCCGACGTCGGCGACGGTCGCGCCGGCGGTCAGCTTGGCTTCCACGCCGTCCAGGGCCGGGATCCACGCGCTGACGAGGTTCGCCGAGTACCCCGGCCGGAAGAAGCGGTCGGTGCCCTCGAACAGCCACGGGTGGTGCTCGTGCCAGCCGAAACCGGAGCCGTCGCGGAACGCCTGCTCGATCTCCGGCTCGTCGGCGAGCACGCCGAGGGCGAGCTGGAACGCTCCGGGAAGGTAGGCGGGGCTGTCCGGGTCGCCGAGAGTGAAGCGCTGCTCCTCGGACAGCGAGAACCGGCCGTTGTCCGGGTCGTAGGTCACGTAGCCGCTCGCCGCCTGCGCGGCGAGCCACGGCCGCACGTAGACGGCGGCGGTGCCGGTGATCTCGGCGAGCTCCTGCGGGGTGGACGGCCCGCTCCCCGCGAGCGCCCGGTACAGGCCGAGCCGCTCGCCGAGGACGA
>JACCXR010000575.1 GCA_013696915.1 Euzebyaceae bacterium | reverse complement strand
CCTCCTACAGGGGTAGGAGTTAGCGGCGCCCGGCGGGGACCGCCCGCGGGCCGCCGCACGAACTGGAGGGAATCACATGAAGCTTCGCAAGAACGTGCTTGCGGCCGTACTCGCTGGTCTGCTCGCCCTCACCGGGGTGGCGTGCGGCAGCGACGACGCCGGCGATGTCGACACCGGCATCACCGACACCGGCGTGCCGCTCGAGACCACGCCGGCCGCGACCGCTTCCTGACCGGCCGCGCGGCGCGGCGGCATCGCCGCCGCGCCGAGGACCCGAGCACCGGGGCTTCGCCTCACCGGCGGACCCCGGTGCTCTTTCCTTTTCTCCACCAGCACCCCACGCCGACCAAAGGACCCCTTCATGCGCATCCGTACCCACGTTGCCACCGCCCTGCTCGCCGGCCTCCTGGCCCTGACCGGGGTAGCGTGCGCCGACGACGCCGGCGACGAAGGCGGCGCCGACACCACCGAGACCGGGCCTACGGTCGAGCCCGGCACGGACGACACCGGGGCGACCCCCGGGGAGACCGGTGACGACATGACCGAGACCGGCGACGACATGACCGAGACCGGCGACGACGCCACGCGCGGCGGCCTCACGCCGACACCCACCGACGCGACCGCCTGAGCAGCCCGCGGTGCCCAGCGCGCGTTGCGTGGGCCCGCCGGCAGCTATCGGCGCCGACTGACGCACCGTTGAAGGGTAAGCGCGACATGTGGCGCCTACCCTTCAGACGTTGGGGGGCTAACGCACGCCGTGGCGCAACTGCTCCAGCAGTTCGACCCGCAGGGAGTCCAGGCGCGCGCTGCGCCGCACCCGCCAGTCTCCCCGCAGGACGCGTGGCCGGACCTCCGCCACCGCGGCCCGGCAGCGATCCCGCAGCTCGGGCAGCGCGAACGGCGCGTGCAGCCGGCGCCCGTCCGCCATCACCCGTTCGAGCAGCGGCCGGCCGTCGCGGGACTCGTCGGCCAGCCCGATCACGTCGCCGTCCGGGCCGCGCCACACCTGCTTGCGGCCGGGGCTGGTCGTCTTCGCCGCCGTTCCGCTGATCTTGACGACGGGAAGGCCGCGGACCTCGGCGAGCTTGTAGACCCCGGACAGGCTCGGATCGGCCCGGGCGGTCAGCAGCGACGTGCCCACACCGTAGGAGTCGATCGGGGCCCCGGCCCGCTCCAGGGCCGCGATGCGGCCGGCGTCGAGGTCGCCCGACGCGAGGATCCGGGTGTCGGCGAACCCGGCGGCGTCGAGCATGCGCCGCGCCTCGCAGGCCAGGGTCTCCAGGTCGCCGGAGTCGAGCCGCACGCCGCCGAGGCGGTGACCGTCGGCGGCGAGCTCGCGGGCCACGGTGATCGCGTTGGGGATGCCGACGGCGAGGGTGTCGTAGGTGTCGACCAGCAGGACGCAGTCGTCGGGGAACGTACGGGCGTAGGCCCGGAACGCCTCCAGCTCGCTGTCGTAGGCCATGATCCACGCGTGGGCCTGGGTGCCGGAGACCGGGACGCCGAACCGTCGGCCCGCCTCGACGTTCGACGTGGCGGCGCAGCCGCCGATGATCGCGGCGCGCGCGCCGGTGAGCGCGCCGTCGGGTCCGTGCGCGCGCCGGGCGCCGAACTCCAGGATCGCCTTGCCGCCCGCCGCGGCCGCGATCTGCACCGCGTTGCTCGCGACCAGCGAGCTGTAGCAGATGCGGTTCAACAGCGCCGTCTCCACGAGCTGGGCCTGGGCCAGCGGCGCGGTGACGCGCACGAGCGGCTCGTCCCCGAACACCGGCACGCCCTCGGGGACGGCCCAGATCTCGCCGGTGAAGCGCAGGTCCGCGAGCCACGCGAGGAAGTCACCGCCGAAGATGCCGAGCGCGGCGAGGTAGGTCATGTCCTCGTCGGTGAAGTGCAGCGCCTCGAGGTAGTCCAGCACCGGGTCGAGGCCGGCCGCCACCACCAGGTCCACCCCTGCCGGCGGGTGGCGGAAGTACAGGTCGAACGTCGCCTGCGCCTCGGCTCGGCCGTCCCCGTGGTAGCCCGCCATCATCGTCAGCTCGTAGAGGTCTGTGAACAGCGCATCCGACACGGTGGGCGGTCCTCTCAGGTCTTCAGGTCGTGATCACGTTGTCGAGCAGCACCAGGCCGGCGCCGGCGAACCGGTAGAGCTGGGCGGGCCGGTGCGATCCGCGCCGCTGCCCCTGCGCCGGGGTCACCATGCCGAGCGCCATCACCTTCTTGCGGAAGTTGCGCTTGTCGAGCGGACGTCCCAGGACCGCCTCGTAGACCGCCTGGAGGTCGCTGAGGGTGAACTCGTCCGGGAGGAGCCCGTAGGCGACGTTGGAGTAGGAGAGCTTGGCGCGCAACCGCTCGACCGCGGAGGACAGGATGTCGGCGTGGTCGAACGCCAGCGGCGGGGGCGCGGCCGCATGCCACCACCGCCACCCGCCGTCCGCCGCGTGCGGCGTCGGCAACAGGGCCAGGTAGCTGACGCTGACCACGCGGCCCCGTGGATCGCGGTCGGGGGCCCCGAAGGATGCGAGCTGCTCGACGTGTCGCGGCCGGCGCGGACCGAGTGCGGAGACGAGCACCCGCCGGGCGGCCGACTCGAGGTCCTCCCGCGCGCGCACCGCGCCGCCGGGCAGCGCCCACGCCCCGGCGAACGGGTCGTGGCCCCGGCTGCCGACGAGCACGATCGGGCAGTGCTGGTCCTGGAGCTGTTCCAGACTGAGGACGACGACGTCGACGGCCACCCCGACCCTTGCGGCGTCGCGGTCAGGTGAGGACATCCGGGTCGTCCTTCGCGGCCGCGATGACCTCGAGGGTCTCGTCGCCGTAGCGTTCGGCGCGGGTCGGCCCGAACCCGGGGACGGCCCGCAGGGCACGGGGCGTCGCGGGTCGGCGGGCGGCCAGCTCGTGCAGGGTGCTGTCGGGGAACACGACGTAGGCGGGCACGCCGTCCCGCTGGGACCGCTCGCGGCGCCACGCGCGGAGCCGTTCGGCGACGGCGGGGTCCGCGCCGGCCGGGACTGCCGCGGCCCGCCCGCCCTTCCTG
>JACCXR010000552.1 GCA_013696915.1 Euzebyaceae bacterium | reverse complement strand
GACCACGACCGGACCGGCGCCGGGGCCACCACCGCCGTGGGGGGTCGCGAAGGTCTTGTGCACATTGAGGTGCACGACGTCGAAGCCCATGTCACCGGGGCGCACGCGTCCGCAGATCGCGTTGAAGTTCGCCCCGTCGTAGTAGAGCAGCGCACCGACGCGGTGGAGGACCGCCGCGATGCGTTCGATCTCGACCTCGAACAGCCCGACGGTGTTCGGGTTCGTGAGCATCAACCCGGCGGTCTGGTCGTCGACCAGGTTCTCGAGCGCGTCGACGTCCACAGGCCGTCGGCGCCGGACGGCACGGTGACGACCTCGTAGCCGCACAGCGCGGCGCTCGCCGGGTTCGTCCCGTGCGCGGAGTCCGGCACCACGATCGACCGGCGGGCATCCCCGCGGTCGGAGTGGTACGCGCGCATGAGCATCAGCCCGGTGAGCTCGCCGTGGGCGCCGGCGGCGGGCTGGAGCGTGGCGGCCGACAGCAGGGTGAGCTCCACCAGCCACCGCTCGAGCTCCCAGAGCAGCTCCAGGGTCCCCTGAGCGGCGGCGTCCGGCGCCCAGGGGTGCAGGCTGCGGAACCCGGGCAGTGCCGCCGCGGCCTCGGCCTGGCGGGCGGGGGTTGTACTTCATGGAGCAGGACCCCAGCGGGTAGAAGCCGACGTCGATGCCGTGGTTGCGGTGCGACAGCCGGGTGAAGTGGCGCACGAGGTCGAGCTCGCCGATCTCCGGGAGCGCGGGCGGCGCCGCTGCGAGCTCGACGCCCGGCAGCGCCTCGCGGGGGTCGACCTCCGGCACGTCGGCGGCGGGGAAGACCTCGGCGCGCCGCCCCGGGCGTGACTTGTCGAACACGGTCGGCTCGGCGACCCGCTGCGGACCCATGACCGGCACGGCTAACCCCCCCTCCCGGCGCGCGCGGCCCCGACACCCGCGGACGGCCGGCCGGCCCCGGCGACGACACCGCGCAGCGCCTCGACCAGCCCGTCGATCTCCGCACGGGTCCGGCGCTCCGTGGTCGCGACCATCACGGCGCCCGCGGCGGGGCCGTCACCGACCACCGGGCCGATCAGGTAGCCGGCCGCGTGCACCGCCTCCACGGCGGCGTGCGGGTCGGCGACGTCGAGCCGGACGGCGAACTCCTTGAGGAACGGCCCGTCGACGAGCTCGACGCCGTCGAGGTCCGCCAGCCGCTCGGCGGCGTAGCGCGCCCGCGCGAGGCACGCGCGGGCGAGGTCGCGCAGGCCCCTGGGGTCCGAGCCAGGTGAGGTAGATCAGCGCCGCCACGGCGTTGAGCGTCTGGTTCGTGCAGATGTTCGACGTCGCGCTTTCGCGGGGATGTCCTGCTCGCGCGCGCAGCGTCATGACGTAGCCGCGCGTCCCGCGGTGGTCGACGGTCTCTCCGACGATCCGCCCCGGCAGCCCGCGGACCTGCCCGCCGGTGCAGGCGAGGAACCCGAACGTCGGGCCGCCGTAGACCAGCCCCTGGCCGAGCGGCTGGCCCTCGCCGACGACGAGATCGGCGCCCTGGCTCCCCGGTGTGGCGAGCAGGCCGACGGCGGTGAGCTCGAGCTTGACGATCAGTTGCGCGCCCGCGGCGTGCGCCGCCTCGGCGTGGGCCCGGACGTCCTCGACGACGCCGAGGGCGTTGGGCTGGGCCAGGACCACCGCAGAGGTCTCGGGCGGGGGGGCGGTCACCGGCGTCCGGCCGGAGACGGGGTCGCAGGCGGCCTCGCTGACGGCGCGATCGAGCGGGCGCCCGTACGTGCGCACGACTTGGCGGGACGGCGCGTCGACGCCTCCCGACAGCACGACGCCTCCTGCGTCGCGTGGCCCGGCACACCATCGACACCGCCTCGGCGACGGCGCTGCCGCCGTCGTAGAGGCTGGCGTTGGCGACCGGCAGCCCCGTGAGTTCGCAGATCGCCGTCTGATACTCGAACAGCGCCTGGAGCATCCCCTGGCTGACCTCGGGCTGGTAGGGCGTGTACGCCGTCAGCAGCTCACCGCGGGAGGTGAGCGCCGCGTCGACGGCCGGGACGACGTGGTCGTAGGCGCCGCCGCCCGCGAAGCACACCGCCGCGGTGGAGTTCGCCGCCGCGGGCCGCCCATCCGGCCGAGCACCTCGTCCTCGGTCAGGCCGGTGGGCAGCTCGAGCGGCCGGTCGAGGCCGGTCGCCCCGACGGCGGCGAGCATCGCCTCGAGGTCGTCGGCCGTGTGCGGGCTGACCTCCACGTCGCTCCGTGCGCGGTCCGTGCGCTGAGGGCACCCCGGGGT
>JACCXR010000539.1 GCA_013696915.1 Euzebyaceae bacterium | reverse complement strand
GACGAGCGCCGGCCCGCCCGGCCCTCGCCTGCGGCGGAAGATGAGCGCCGGACCGCCCGGCCCCCGGCCTTCGAAGGGTAGGCGCGGGCAGCTGCGCCCACCCTTCAAACGTTGCCGCAGGGGGAAGGGCCAGGGCTTGGCTGCCCGCCCGGCCCGCATCGTTCGAAGGGTAGGCGCGCGTAGCTGCGCCTACCCTTCAATGCGTGGGGATCGGCGGCCGCGGGCGTCCTCCTCCGCAGAGGCCTATCACAAGGGCCTATGAGGAAGGGCGGGTCTGATCACGGCGCGTCATTTGTTTGCCGAATCGTCAAGAACCGGCGTCCGCCGGCCGATGGGGATGGCGACAGCGGCCACGACCGACAGGCGGTACCCAGTGATGACGACCATCAAGGCCACGTGCCCCACTTGCGGCGAGGTGTCGCTGACCCCGCCCGACATCGACCTGCGGGTCGACCGCTCGGGCGAGGCGTCCTCCTTCTACGCCTTCACCTGCCCGACCTGCCTGTGCGTCGTGCGCAAGCCCGCCGACGACCGCGTCGTCCGGCTGCTCGTCTCGGGCGGCGTCAACGTCTCCCCCGTCGAGGAGCCCGCCCCGCGCCGGGAGCCCCGCTTCCCGGGGCCGCCGATCTCCCACGACGATCTCCTCGACTTCCACGCCCTGCTCCAGACCGAGAACTGGTTCGACAGCCTCGTGGCGCTCGTCCGCGCGTAGCCGGCCCGCCCCGCCCGGACGCGCCGGCCCCCGCCCGATAGCATCCCGGGAATGACGGTCTTCCTGGTGGTCGCGGTCGCCCTGGCCGCGGTGGCGCTCGGCGTCGCGGCGGTCGCGGCCATCCAGCTCAAGCGGGCGGTCGCGCGGCTGACCGCGGCGGTCCGCGGGACCACGGAGCTGCTGCGGCCCCTCACCGACGAGCTCAGCGCCGAGACGGCGGTGGCCTCCACCGAGCTCGAGGCCCTGCAGACCACGCTCGCCTCCCGCCAGCGGCGCACGTCCCGCCGCAGATCCTGACGTACACTCGCAGGGCAATGACGGCCCTGCGCATCTCCCGTGCGGCCGCGGTCGAGCCCCACCAGCGGAGGACCTCATGACCGTACTCGGCGCCCTGCCAACCCTCGGCGGCCCGGAACTCATCATCATCCTCGTGATCTTCATCCTGCTGTTCGGCGCGAAGAAGCTCCCCGAACTCGGCAGCTCGGTCGGCAAGAGCATCAAGAACTTCAAGCGCGGCGTCGACGAGGGCCAGGAGGTCCCGGAGGACGAGCGCCAGACCACGACGACCACGACGACGCCGCGAGACGTCCCGTAGCCGGTCGGGCCTCCCGCCCGGGCTGACGCCGGAGCCGACGCGATGACGGCGACCGCGAGCCGGCGGGGCTCTTCCGAGGAGCCCGAGTACGTCGGCGAGGAGATGACGCTCTTCGAGCACCTCGAAGAGCTGCGGTCGCGCCTGTTCAAGTGCGCGCTCGCCGTCGCCGTCGGGTTCGTCGTCGGCTTCGTCCTGCGGACCAGGGTCCTCGACCTGCTGCGCGCGCCGTACTGCGACCTTCCGCCGAGCGTGCGGGACGGGCTCGGAACCGGCGAGTGCACGCTGATCGTCCTGCGGGTCCTCGACTCCTTCCTCATCAGCATCAAGGCCGCCGCCGTCGTGGCGGTCGTGATCGCGGGGCCGGTCGTCTTCTATCAGGTGTGGCGGTTCGTCACGCCCGGGCTGCGGCCGGTCGAGCGGCGCTACGCGATCCCGTTCGTCCTGCTGAGCCAGGCGCTGTTCGTCGGCGGCGCGGTGTTCGCCTACCTGATCATCCCGCGGGGCCTCGCGTTCCTGTTGAGCTTCGCCGGCGAGGGCATCACCCCCGTCCTGTCCGCCAGCGAGTACATCGGCTTCATCCTGAAGACGCTGATCGGGTTCGGCATCTCCTTCGAGCTGCCCCTGATCATCGCGATGCTCACCCTGATGGGCGTCGTCGGGTCGGCGGGCCTGCGCCGCTACCGGCGGCACGCGATCTTCGGCACCTTCGTGCTCGCCGCAGTGATCACCCCGACACAGGACCCGCTGACGATGACGATGATGGCCGCCCCGCTCGCCCTGTTCTACGAGCTGAACATCGTCTTCGCCCGGATCATCGAGCGGCGCCGCCGGGCGTCCGGGACGGCGGTGACCGTCGCGGAGTGACCCTCCTGGACGACTTCGCGGCCGGCTACCCCTTCGGGCTCGACGACTTCCAGGTCGCCGGCATCTCGGCGCTGGTGGAGGGCCGGTCCGCGCTGGTGGCCGCGCCGACGGGCGCGGGCAAGACGGTCGTGGGCGAGTTCGCGGTGTGGCAGGCGCTCCAGCGCGGCGGCAAGTGCTTCTACACCACCCCGATCAAGGCGCTGT
>JACCXR010000204.1 GCA_013696915.1 Euzebyaceae bacterium | reverse complement strand
GATCGTCGTCTCCCAGCAGCGACGGGCGCGCAAGCGCAAGGGCTCGCGGGCGTGGCGGGACGCCAACCGGCGCATCGCCCGGGAGCACCGCAAGGTCGCGGCGCGCTCGGACAACTGGGCACGCGACACGGCACGGCTGCTGATCGCCCGCGCCGACGTGGTCGCGCTGGAGAACCTCGACCTGAAGAACATGACCCGATCGGCGAAAGGCACCGTCGAGGATCCAGGCAGCAACGTGGCGGCCAAGGCAGGACTGAACCGGGCGTTGCAGGACGCAGCACTCGGCCGACTCGCCAGGTGGGTGTGCGTCAAAGCGGAAGAGGCCGGACGCCGCATCTGGCTGGTCGACCCGGCCAACACCTCCCGTGGCTGCGCCGCCTGCGGCCACACCAGCATCGACAACCGTCCGGCACGCGACGCCTTCTGCTGCACCGGCTGTGGGCACAACGCCCACGCCGACCTCAACGCCGCGGCCAACATCGCCGCACGCGCCCGCGCGTGTGAGGCGGCATGGGCCGCGGCGGGAGCGCCGCCGCTGCCACGGCCGTCACCGCGGCTGCGACGCCGCGCCCCCGACAACACCGGCACAGCGCCACCCCACCAACCAGCGTCATCGGGGCCGGGCCGGCTCCGAGGCAACACCCCCCACCGGGGCGTCTGCCGAACAGCGGGATGACAACTTATTCCTGCGCAGGCCCTTAGGATCCCGACCATGTCGCTCCGGGCCGCACGCTGGCCGGCGTTGCTCGTCGCGCTCGCGCTGCTGGCGGCGGGCTGCTCCAAGCTGGTCGAGATCGAACCCCAGGGGAGCGTCGAGCTGCGGGTGCCGGATCAGACCAGCGTGATCGTGGCCGCGGACGGCTCGCCCCTGGCCGAGCTGCACGCCGAGCAGGACCGGGACGTCGTCCCGCTCGACCGCATCCCCCAGGCGCTGCGGGACGCGGTGGTGGCGGTCGAGGACGTCCGGTTCTACGACCACGGCGGCGTCGACGCCCGCGCCATCGCCCGCGCCGTCGTCGAGAACGCCCGCGTGGGGCGTGTGACCCAGGGCGGCTCGACGATCACCCAGCAGCTTGCGAAGAACGCCGTCGTCGGCGACGACCAGACGCTCGAGCGCAAGCTGGCCGAGGCCAGCGTCGCGCTGCAGCTCGAGGCGCAGTTCTCCAAGGACGAGATCCTCGAGCACTACCTGAACACGGTGTACTTCGGTCACGGCACCTACGGGGCGCAGACGGCGTCGCGCCGGTACTTCGGCGTGGGGGTCGAGGCCCTGTCCGTGCCCCAGGCGGCGCTGCTGGCGGCGCTGCTCGCAGCGCCGAGCCGGTATGACCCGTACGAGGAACCCGTCGCCGCGAAGAGTCGCCGCGACGTCGTCCTCGGCCTGATGCACACCCACGGGATGCTCTCCGACGACGACGCCGCGCAAGCTCGGGCGGCCCCCCTCGGGGTCGTGGCTCCCACGGACACCGACCGCTGGCGGGCTCCTTACTTCGTCGACCACGTGCTCGACGCTCTGCAGCACGACCCGGCGTTCGCCGCGCTCGGCCTGGATCCGGCCGCGCGGGGATCGCAGCTGTTCGGCGGCGGCCTGCGCGTCGAGACGACCCTCGACCCGGGGTGGCAGGCCGCGGCCGAGCGGGCCGTCGCCGACACGCTCACCGCGACCGACGACCCGCGGGCGGCGCTCGTGGCGATCGACCCGGCGACGGGTGGGATCCGGGCGCTCGTCGGCGGCCGCGACTACTACGACGCCACCGACCCGAGCGCCCGTTTCAATCTCGCGACCGACGGTCGCCGCCAGCCCGGCTCGGCGTTCAAGCCCCTGATCCTGGCCGCCGCGCTGGCGCAGGGCCGCTCCCTGGACGAGGTCTTCCCGGGCGGCGCCGAGGTCACGATCGGAGTCCCCGGAGCGCAGGAGCCCTGGCACGTCACCAACTACGAGGGTCGTGACCTCGGGGAGCTGACGCTCCGTGACGCCACCACCTGGAGTGTGAACGTCGTCTACGCGCGGCTCATCGAACAGGTCGGCCCCGAGGCCGTGGCGGCGCTCGCCGAGGCCGCGGGCGTGCGCCGGCCGCTGCAGCCGCTGCTCTCCCTCGCCCTCGGCGCGCAGGAGGTCTCCGCGCTCGAGCTCGCGACGGTCCAGGCAACCCTCGCCTCGGGCGGGGTGTACCGGCCGCCGACAGCCGTCACGCGCATCACCGCACCCGACGGCGCGGTGCTGTACGAGCGCGGGACGCCGGCCGGGGAACGGGTGATGGACGAGGCCGTGGCGTGGCTGACCACGACGGCGCTCCAGGAGGTCGTCACCAGGGGCACCGGGATCCGCGCGGACATCCGGCGCCCGGTGGCCGGCAAGACGGGCACCAGCCAGGCGGCGGCGGACGCCTGGTTCGCCGGGTACACCCCCGATCTCGCGGCGGCCGTGTGGATCGGGTTCCCCGACGCCGCGGTGCCGATGCTGCCGCCACGCACCCGCATCCCCGTCGAGGGCGGCAACTGGCCGTCGGAGCTGTTCGCCCGTTTCGGGCTCCGCGCGCTCGCCGAGGTGCCGGCCAACGACTTCGCCGTGCCGGAGGTCGCGCTCACGACCGTCCGGGTCGACGTCACCCGGAACTGCCTGCCCAACCCGTACACGCCGCCCGACGTCGTCGCCGACCGGGACTACCTCGCCGGCACCGAGCCCACCGAGATCTGCCGCGAGCCGACCGGGCCGCCGACGACGGACGTCCCGAGCGTGCTCGGGCTGCCGCTCGACGCCGCCGTCCGCCTGCTCGGTGGCGCCGGGTTCACGGTCGATGAGCGCGCCGAGTTCAGCGTCCGCCTGCCGCCGGGCTACGTCGTGCGCCAATCCCCGGAGCCCGGCGCCGGCCAGACCCTCGGCGGGGGGTACGTCGTCACCGTCCACGTATCCTCCGCAGACCGTCGCCCGGTCGACGTCCCGGACGTCACCGGCCTCCCGCTGGCCGCGGCCCGCACCGCACTGGAGGCGGCGGGTTTCGTCGTCGAGGCCGCCGCGGCGTGCCCCGAAGAGTCCCCGGCGTGCGCGGGCGCCGACGGCGCCGGCACGGTGTGGCGCCAAGCCCCGCCGGCCGGCACGGCCGCGCCGGTGCACTCGGTGGTCGCCCTGGCGGTCTACCCCTCGGGTTGACCCCGGCCACCCGCCGCGGCGGCGCGGGGACTCCGCTTGTAGTCCGAGACCCACGGCGAACCGGCGGCGCAGAAACGCCACGGGGTGTCGGCGGCCACAGACACCCCGACGCGCGGCCCCGACACGATGTCGGGCCGGCAGCCGTCGTCCGCGACGCGCAACGGCGCGGACGGGACGCACAGGTCGCGGCCGCTCCAGCTGCCGTCCACCCCGAGCGCCTGAGTCAGCCTGGCGGGTCCCCTGAGGAGATCGCGGTCGCGGACACCGCCGCGCCGTGACCGCATGGTCTCCAGGCCGTCGAGCGGCTCGGCGGCCCGCAGCAGGCAGCCCTCAGCGACCCCCGCGTGGCCGGACGCGACGTTGAGGCACCAGTGCATCCCGTAGCTGAAGTAGACGTAGGCGTGGCCAGCCGGGCCGTACAGCGGCTCGTTGCGGGCGGTCCGCCGCCCGTAGGCGTGGCACGCCGGGTCATGCGCCATGTAGGCCTCGACCTCCACGATGCGCGCCCGCAGCCCCTCGTCGGACCGGAGGAGCACCTTGCCCACCAGGTCCGCCGCCACCTCCGGGGCCGGCCGCGCGAAGAAGGCGCGGGGCAGCACCCGGCTACCGGGCACGCTTGCGGTCCACGAAGGCGAGCAGCCCGTCGACGTCAAGACAGTTGAGGATCCCGGCCGGCGTCGCCCAGCCCCGCTGCGCCGTCGCGACGCCGTAGCGCATGCTCGCGAGGTCCCCGACGCTGTGGGCGTCGGAGGAGATCGCCAGCGTCGCGCCGCGCTCCACCGCACGCCGCACCATGCTCCCGGAGAGGTCGAGCCGCCGGGGGGAGGCGTTCACCTCCAGTGCGGTCCCGGTCTCCACGGCGGCGTCGAGGATGGCGTCGAGGTCGATGTCGTAGCCGGGCCGCTTGCCGAGGATGCGTCCGGTCGGGTGGCCGATGACACAGACGGCGGGATGCTCGATCGCGGCGATGATGCGGGCGGTCTGCTCGGCGGCGGGCCGCTGCATCAGCGAGTGGACGCTCGCGACGCAGAACTCGAAGGAGAGCAGGAAGTCCAGGTCGTAGTCGAGGGCTCCGTCGATGCCGATGTTGAGCTCCGCCCCGTCGAGCAGGCGCATCTGCGGCACCGTCTCCTGCACCCGGCGCAGGTCCCCCCGGCGTGCGCGGACCTGCTCCCGGGAAAGCCCGTTGATCGACAGGTTCTCGGCGTGATCGGTGACGGCCCAGTAGGCGTACCCCCGGGCGGCGGCGGCGGCCGCCATGTCGTCCAGGGTCGCTTTACCGTCCCCCGACCAGCTGCTGTGCCCGTGGAGGTCACCGCGGAGGTCGCCGAGGGTCACGACCCGCGGCAGCTGGCCGGCGGCAGCGGCCTCGACCTCGCCGGTGTCCTCACGCATCGGCGGCGGCACCTCGTCCATGCCCAGCGCCGCGTACACGTCGGCTTCCGTGCGGCTGGCCAGCCGCTCCCCCGTCTCCCTGCGGTACAGCCCGTACTCGTTGAGCGTCAGACCCTGCCGCACGGCGCGCTCGCGGATCCGGACGTTGTGGGCCTTCGAGCCGGTGAAGTACACGAGTGCGGCGCCCCAGGCCTCGGCCTCGACGACGCGCAGGTCCGCCTGCAGCCCGCGGACCGTGAGCACGCTGGTCTTCTTCTCGCCGGCCGCCAGGACCTTCACGGTCGTGCCGGCACCGCGGAGGGCGTCCATGACGGGCGGCGCATCCGTGGCGGCGGCGAGGACGTCGATGTCGCCGATCGTGGAGCGCATGCGCCGCAGGCTGCCGGCGTAGGCCACCTCCGCCACTCCCGGCACGGTGCGCAACGTGGCGCACAGCTGTTCCGCCACGGCGATCGCGTCTGCCGCTGGAAGCCGGCCGGTGTCCTTCGCCCCCATGCGCGCCACGGCGTCTCGCAGGTTCGCCGCGGTCTTCGTCCCGAGTCCCTTGAGCCCCTCCAGGCGGCCGGCGTCGAGGGCCTCCCGGAGCGCCTCCAGGCCGTCGATCCCGAGCTCGTCGTGCAGCAGCCTCGCGGTCTTCGGCCCGAGTCCGGGGACCCGGACGAGCTCGACCATCCCGGGCGGGACCTCCGACCGCAGCCGCTCGAGCATGGCGATCGCGCCGGTGCCGAGGTACTCGGCGATCTTCGACGCGGTGCCGGCGCCGATGCCGCTGAGCGCGGCGATCTCCCGCTCGTCGAGCATCGACAGGTCGACGGGCGCAGCGCCGATCGTGGCTGCGGCCCGCTCGTAGGCGCGGACCCGGAAGGCGTCCACGCCCTTGAGCTTGAGCAGCGTCGCGATCTCGCCGAACTGGCGCGACAGATCCTCGTTGACCCACGACATCGCCATAGCGTAGGTGCCCCGGCGGCCGGCTCACGCGGCGCCCCTACCATGGCCGCATGGACGGCCATCGGGAGCACGACCTCGTCGCACACCTCTACGCGACGGCGGTGGCGCTGATGAGCGAGCACCGATCGGTGTTCCTGCCGCTGGAGGTCGTCCGGGAACGGCTTGGGTGGCCGCCGGACGTGCTCGGCGAGGTGGTCGACCACTGCGTCCGCACGGACCCGGTGGCGGCCGGGGGCCTGCGCGCCCAGTGGATGGACGACGGCGACCGGCCGGCGTTCGGGCGGTCCGCGCAGCGTTTCATCGGCCTTCGCCCGGGCGGCGAGGCGTGACGGCGCCCGACGGACCGCTGCTCGGTTCGTGGGCCCGCGGCGGCGGCGTCGTCGGTGTTGTCGCCGCGGTGCAGGGGGCGGAGGCGGTGATCTTCGACCCGGGCGACCGGCGGGTCGCGCGGGTCGCGCTCGGCGACCTGGAGCCGCTGCCGACGGGGGCGGTCCGCGTCACGCTCAGCACCGACCTGCCGGTCCCGCACGGCGTCGGCGAGGACCTGTTGCGGCGCTGGGTCGCCACCCTGACCGACCAGGTACTCCACGAGCGCGCCGCCGGCGCCCTGGTCGACGCCGGCCTGGACGTCGGAGCCGCGCTGCCCGCCGTGCGCTTCGAGGTCGTGGCGGCCGACCCTGGCGCGGCCGTGTGCCTGTGCGGCGTCTCGACGCCGGCTGCGGACGGCACGATGATCCGCTGCCCGGCCTGCGGCAGGCAGGCGGCTGCTCCCCCGGCCGCGCGCTCCTGACGGTGCGGACCGGCTGGCGCCGCGCCGGGCTCGTGACCGCCCTGGCGGTCGGCTGGTTCCCGGTCACCTACGCCTGCTTCGCGGTCCTCCTGCTGGTCGCCCGCCTGGCGGTGGACG
This sequence comes from Euzebyaceae bacterium, assembly GCA_013696915.1. Classification (GTDB taxonomy): domain Bacteria; phylum Actinomycetota; class Nitriliruptoria; order Euzebyales; family Egibacteraceae; genus JACCXR01. The sequence continues at coordinate 9,952 of JACCXR010000204.1, read as the reverse complement.
GCGACGACGCCGTCGTCCTCGCCGCGCCGGCCGCGGTGGCGACGGGGACGCTGACGGTCGCGGCCGCGGGGCGCGCGGTGGCCCGGACCGTCCTCACCCCGCGAGCACCGGGTCGTCGTGGTCGGCGCCGTCGGGGACCGGCGTCCGCTCCGGAGCCCGCACCCCCGGGACGAAGAGCAGGCCGACCAGCACGGTGGCGCCCGTGACCGCCGCCGCCACGATGATCGCGCCGGCCGAGAACCATCGGGTGAGTGTCCCGGCGAGTGCGAAGCTGAGCGGCATCAAGCCGATCGACATCAGCCAGTCGAGGCTGGCGACCCGGCCGAGCAGCCGTCGCGGCACGAACCGCTGCAGCATGGTGATCCAGACGACCTCGGTGAACGCGAACAGCCCGTGGATGACGAAGCTCGCCGCCATCGCCTGCCACAGCTGGGTCATCAGCCCGTACACCGCGATCGTGAGGATCGCCGCCGCCTCGCACAGGTACATGGCGGTCACGAACCGGCGGGGCAGCTCGGGTCGCTGGCCGACGGCCACGGACGCGACGATCGAGCCCAGCCCGCCGATGGCGAGGATCAGCCCCAGCTGACTGGCAGCCCCGTCGCCGAGCCCGAGCTCCACCTTGAGGATGTAGGGCAGGAGGACCTCGACCGGCCCGTAGTAGGCGAGCAGGCTGAGTGCGGCGCCCGCGAGCCACGCGCCGCACCACGGGTTCGCCCGCACGAAGGAGAAGCCCTCCGCAACCAGGCGCAGCGGCGGCCTGGCGGGCTCGCCGTCCATGGCGGGGGTGTGGCTGGTGCGGATGAGGGCCAGCAGGGCGGCCGAGACCAGGAACGTGGCGGCGTCAACGAGGAAGGCGACCCCGGGTTCCGTGGCGGCGATGACGAACCCACCGATCGCCGGGCCGGCGAGCCGCACCATCGCGGGGCGGGCCATCGCGAGGAACGCGTTCGCCTGGGGGAGTTCCTCGGCCGGCAGGAGGTCCGGCACGATGGCGGTGGCCGACGGGTTGAAGAAGGCGTTGCCGGCGCCGAAGCAGGCCCCCAGAACCAGCACGTGCCATAGCTCGAGGGCCCCGCCCACCGAGAGCACGCCGATGCCGCCGATCGCCGCCGCCCGGAGGAGGTCCGCGGCGATCATGATGCGCCGCCGGTCGAAGCGGTCGCTGGCCCACCCGCCGACGAGGTAGGTCAGCAGCGCCGACCCGGTCCACGCGATCCCGACGAGCGAGATGGCGGCGGGGTTGTCGTCGCTGATGGCGAGGACCTGCAGCGCGATGGCCACGAGGAAGAAGCCGTCACCCAGCAGGGAGACGAGCGAGCCCGTCGCGAGCAGCCGGTAGTCCCGGTGCCGCAGCGGGGCGAGGATGCGCGGTGGGCCGGTGATCAACCGGCTTCGGTGTTGGACTGGCTCGACGTCACGAGCGCAACTCCCTGGTGGTCCGGAACTCCGACGGTGGCGGCTCGCCCTGTGGGACGGCCCGCGACTGTCGTGGCGCAGCATAAGCGGCGTGTGCTGCGGTCGTCTCCCCCCGGACGGGGGATTTCACGCTCCGTGACCACGCCTCGGTCCCCGCGGGTCGGCCGCCGTCAGCCCCCGCGGGGTACGAGACGGCGGCGGAGGCGGTCGAGCTGCGCCTGGACGCGAGCCGGATCGGGACCGAGCGTCGCGGCCCGGCGCGCCACCGCCGACTGGGGATCGAGGAGCCCGGGCAGCGCGCCGGCGTCGAGCTCCGGCAGCGCCGCCCGCAGCACGTCGGGCGCCGCGGCGGCCAGTTCGACGCCTGCCCGCTCGCAGTCGGACACGAGCGCACCGACCCGCTCGTGCGCGGTGCGGAAGGGGACGCCCGCACGGACGAGCGCCTCGGCGACGTCGGTGGCCAGGGCGAAGCCGCCGGCGGCCGTCGCCGCGAGCCGGTCGCGGTCGAACACCAGCGAGGCGACGGTGCCGGCCATGGCGGGAAGCGCCAGCGCGAGGGTGTCGACGGCGTCGAAGACGGGTTCCTTGTCCTCCTGCAGGTCGCGGTTGTACGTCAGCGGCAGCCCCTTCAGCGTCACGAGGAGCGAGACGAGGTCGCCGATGAGCCGTCCGGTCTTCCCGCGGACGAGCTCGGCGACGTCGGGGTTGCGCTTCTGCGGCATGATCGACGAACCGGTCGAGAAGGCGTCGCCCACGCGCGCCCACCCGAACTCCGCGGAGCTCCAGAGCACGACCTCCTCGCCCAGCCGGGACAGGTGCACGCCGAGCAGCGCGGCGGCGGCGAGGAACTCGACCGCGAAGTCACGGTCGGCGACGGCGTCCATCGAGTTCTCGGCGACGCGGGCGAACCCGAGTGCGGCGGCGTAGGCCGCCGGGTCCAGGGGCAGCGTCGTCCCGGCGAGCGCGCCGGCGCCGAGCGTCGAGACGTCGAGCCGGGATCGGCAGTCGGCGAACCGGCCGGCGTCGCGGTCCAGGGCCCACGCGTGGGCCAGGAGGTGGTGTCCCAGGACCACCGGCTGGGCGCGCTGCAGGTGCGTGTACCCGGGCGCCAGCCAGTCGAGGACGGCCTCAGCCTTCTGGGCGAGCGCGGACTGGACCCCGCGGACGCCGACGAGGATCCCCCCGACGGCGTCGCGCAGGTACAGCCGCAGGTCGGAGCAGATCTGGTCGTTGCGGCTCCGGCCGGCCCGGAGCCGCCCGCCCACCGCTCCACACAGCTCGACGAGACGCCGCTCGATGGCCCCGTGCAGGTCCTCGTCGCCCTCGGAGAAGCGGAAGGTCCCGAAACGGAACTCCTCACCGATCGCATCCAGCGCCCCGACGATGTCCCGGTGGTCATCGTCCGACAGCACGTCGATCCGGAGCAGTTCGTCGGCGTGCGCGCGCGATCCCGCCAGGTCGTGCGGCCACAGCCGGACGTCGAAGTGCACGCTCCGCCCGAGTCGCCACGCCGCCTCGTCCGGCTCCTCGGTGAACCGCCCGCCCCAGAGCCGGCCCGCTTCGGCGGTCATCAGTGGCGGGTGAGGACGAGTCGCGGATCGGACGGGTCGGCCAGCAGCCGCGCCCGGCCGCCGACGGGGAACGTGAAGAGCGGGTTCGTGTGCCCGACGTCGGTGTTCGCGACGACGGGAACGCCGGCCAGCTGCGGCGTCCGCTCGACGAGTTCGGTGAGCAGCCCGCGCGTCACGCCGCTCGCCGTCTGGAACCGGCCGATGACGAGCCCGCGGATGCCGTCGGCGCCGGGCTGGTGAAACAGCGATTGCAGGTTCCTCGCGAAGTCGTGGACGTGGCTTTCGAAGTCGTCCTCGACCACGACGACGGCGCCGTCCAGGGAGGGCCACCAGCGCGTTCCCCCGAGCAGGTTGAGGGTGGAGAGGTTGCCGCCGAGGAGGTGCCCGTCGGCAGCGCCCGGCTGGAGCACCCACCATCCGCCGGGCTGGGGGTCGCGCGCGTCCGGGTCGGCGAACCAGGCGTCGTCGGTCCACGCCGCCGCGGGGCGGAGGGTCACGGGCGCGTCGTCGAACAGACAGGCGCGGAACCAGGCGAGGGTGTCCTCGAAGTGGTCGCGCATCCCGAAGGTCGACCAGTGCGGCCCCGAGTACGTCACGACGCCGGCGCCCGTGAGAATCGCGTGCGACAGGACCGTGATGTCGCTGTAGCCGCAGAACGGCTTCGGGTTGGCGGCGACGAGGGCGAGGTCCAGCCCGGCGAGCAGCTGGTTGGCGTTGAACCCACCGATGAACGTCAGGATCCCGTCGACCTCCGGGTCGGCGAACGCGGCATGCAGGTCCGCCAGCCGCGACGCGACGCTCGAGGAGTCGAACGCGTCCCTCTCGCCGGCGTGCTCGCCGAACGAGACCTCGAGCCCGAGCTCGTCCATCCGCTCGTCGGCGATCGTCCGCCACGGCATCGGGATGGCCCCCATCGACTGCGAAGGCGCCACCACCCGCACCCGCGCCCCGGCCCGAAGCTTCGGGGGCACGACCGGCGTCGAGGGGCTCACCGGCCGGTCACAGCGAGCCCTGCCGGCGCGCCCACACCTTGGTCGGCAGCCCCCACAGGCGCACGAACCCCTCCGCCTGGGTGTGGTCGAAGCGGTCCGAGGCGTCGTACGTGGCGAGGTCGTGATCGTAGAGGCCGATCGGACTGCGCCGGCCGGCGACCCAGGCGCTGCCCTTGTACAGACCCATGCGGACCTCCCCGGAGACGTAGCGCTGGGACACGGCGACGAAGGCGTCGAGCGCCTTCTTGAGGGGTGAGAACCACAGGCCGTTGTAGACCAGCTGGGCGTAGCGGCCCTCGAGCCCGCGCTTCTCCTGCGCCAGCTCCTGCTCGAGGCACAGGTCCTCGAGGTCGCGGTGGGCGGTCAGGATCGTCAGGGCGCCGGGACACTCGTAGATCTCGCGGCTCTTGATGCCGACCAGCCGGTCCTCGACCATGTCGATGCGGCCGACGCCGTGTGCGCCGGCGCGGCGGTCGACCTCGGCGATCAGGCGGGCGAGGTCGAGCTCCTTGCCGTCGACGGCGACCGGGAGCCCGTCGGCGAACGTCAGGGTCAGCTCCTCCGGCTCGTCCGGCGCGTCGGCCAGCGCGACGGAGCGGGCGAACACCTCCTCCGGCGGCGACTCCCACGGGTCCTCGAGGATCCCGCACTCGGCGGTCCTGCCCCACAGGTTCTCGTCGATCGAGTAGGGCGAGTGGGTTTTCACCTGGACGGGGATGTCGCGCTCCTGCGCCCACACGATGGCGGCGTCGCGGGACAGGCCCCACTCGCGGATCGGCGCCTCGACGACGATGTCCGGCGCGATCGCCATGGCGGTCACCTCGAACCGGACCTGGTCGTTGCCCTTGCCGGTGCAGCCGTGGCCGATGGCGGCCGCGCCGGTCTCGCGGGCGACGCGGACGAGGTGACGGGTGATCAGCGGGCGCGACAGCGCCGAGACCAGCGGGTACTTGCCCATGTAGAGGGTGTTCGCGGCGATCGCGGGGCCGACGAAGTCGTCGGCGAACTCGTTGCGGGCGTCGACGACGACCGCGTCGACGGCGCCGCAGTCGAGCGCCCGCCGGCGGACCCGCTCCATCTCCTCGGCGCCGCCGTCGGCGCCGACCTGGCCGACGTCGATCGCGCAGGCGACGACCTCGTAGCCCTTCTGCTCTGCGAGCCATCGGATGGCGACGGACGTGTCAAGACCGCCCGAGTAGGCGAGGACGAGGCGCGGTGCGGTCACGGGCGGTTCTCCTTGATGGCGAGCAGGCGGTCGGCGACGGCACGGCCCGACGTGCCCTCCGCGGCGACGACGATGATGGTGTCGTCGCCCTGGACGGTGGCGAGGATCCCGGCGACCGCTGCCCCGTCGATCGCGCTCGCCACGGTGGCGGCGCCGCCGGGCGGCGTGCGCAGGACGGCGAGGTTGCCGCTCGCGTCGATCGTCAGCACGAACTGGCGGAGGCGCTGGGCGAGGCCGCCGGGCTCCGGCAGTGCGTAGGCCACCCGGCCGTCCGCGCCGCGGAGCTTCGCGATCCCGAGGTCGTCGAGGTCACGGCTGACCGTCGCCTGGGTCGCCTCGACGCCGTGGTCGGTGAGCAGGGCCACGAGCTCGGACTGCGAGCCCACCGCGTAGCGGGCGACGAGCTCGCGCAGGAGCTCCCGGCGGCGCTGCCTCGTGAGCGTCATCCGCGGCGGGCCTACGCCAGGAGGGTCAGCAGGAGGGCCTTCTGGGAGTGCAGCCGGTTCTCGGCCTGGGTCCACACGACGCTCGACCGGCCGTCGATCACGTCGGCCGAGATCTCCTCGCCGCGGTGGGCAGGCAGGCAGTGCATCGCGATCGCGTCGGGGCGCGCCGCCTCCATGACCTGGGCGTTCACCTGGAACGGACGGAACAGCAGCAGCCGGGCGTCGTGCTCGTCCTCCTGCCCCATCGAGGCCCACACGTCGGTGTAGACGACGTCGGCGTCCTTCGCGGCGGCGAGCGGGTCCGCGGTGACGGTGACGGTCCCGCCGGTCCCGGCGGCGACCGCGCGGGCGGCCTCGACGACCTGCTGGATGGGGTCGTAGCCCGGCGGGCATCCGACCGCGACGTGCATCCCGGCCATCGCGCCGGCGCGCAGCAGCGAGTGCGCGACGTTGTTGCCGTCGCCGAGGTAGGCGAGCTTCAGTCCCGCCAGCCGGCCTTTGCGCTCGCGGATCGTCTGGAGGTCGGCGAGCACCTGGCACGGGTGCTCGAAGTCGCTCAGGGCGTTCACGACCGGGATCGAGCCGGCCGCGGCGAGCGTGGAGAGCCGCGACTGCGCGAACGTGCGCACCACGATCGCGTGGAGGTAGCCCGACAGCACCCGCGCGGTGTCCTCGATGGTCTCGCCGCGGCCGAGCTGGAGCTCACCCGCGCTGAGGACGACGGCGTGGGCGCCCAGCTCGACGATCCCCACCTCGAAGGAGATGCGGGTCCGGGTCGACGGCTTCTCGAAGATCATGCCGATCGACAGCCCCGCGAGGTCGTCGCGCGGGCGCCGGTCCGCCTTGAGCTCGTCGGCGAGGTCGAGCACCTTCGCGAGCTCGGGGATGCCGAGCGCATCGACGGTCAGATAGTCCCGCTTCTCCACCAGGGCTCCTTCAGGTTCGTCCGCGCGCCGGCGAGGCGGCCGCCGCGAGGGCCCGCGCGAGGCGCGCGGCCATGTCGTCGATGTCAGCCTCACCGATGACGAGGGCCGGCGCCAGACGGACGGCGTCGGGCGCGACGTCGTTGACGACCAGGCCCTCGGCGAGGGCGTGGCGGACGACGTCCGCCGCCGCCGGTCGATCCAGGACCAGCGCCTGGAGCAGGCCGCGGCCGCGCACCCCGGCGGCCAGGTCGAAGGCGCCGACGAACTGCTCCAGCCGGTCGGTGAGGACCCCCCCGAGCCGGCGGGCGCGGTCGACGAGCCCTTCCCGCTCGATCACGTCGAGGACCGCGAGCGCCGCCGCGCACACGACCGGGCCGCCGCCGAACGTCGTCGCATGGTCGCCCGGCCCGAACGCCGTCGACGCTTCACCGCGGGCGACGATCGCCCCGGCCGGGAGGCCGTTCGCGAGCGCCTTCGCCAGGCAGACGACGTCCGGCTCGACGGCGCTGGTCTGCCAGCCGTACCAGGCGCCGAGCCGCCCGAGGCCGGTCTGCACCTCGTCGGCGACGAGCAGTGCGCCGACGCGGTCGCAGGCGTCGCGCGCGGCGCGCAGGACCTCCTCTCCGACGGGGCGGACGCCGCCCTCGCCCTGGACGATCTCGACCCACACGGCGCAGGTGCCCTCGTCGACGGCCGCGGTCAGCGCGTCGGGGTCGTCGTGGGGCACGTGGGTCATCCACGTCCCGAGCGGCTCGAACGGCGCGTGCTTGTCGGGACTGCCGGTGGCGAGCAGCGCGCCGAGGGTGCGTCCGTGGAAGCCGCCCTCCAGGGCCACGACGCCGACCTTCCCGGGGTCGCGGAGCTTGCCGTGGCGGCGGGCCAGCTTGATGGCCGCCTCGTTGGCCTCGGCGCCGGAGTTGCAGAAGAACGCGAGCCCGTCGTCCCAGCCGAGCGTGGCCTTCAGCCGCTCGGCGAGCTCGACCTGCGGCCTGGTGTAGTACAGGTTCGAGGTGTGGACGAGGGTCCGGACCTGGGCCGCGACGGCGTCGGCGACCGCCGGGTGCGCGTGCCCCAGCGACGTCACCGACAGCCCGGACACGAAGTCGAGGTAGCGCCGCCCTCCGGCGTCGACGAGCCAGGGCCCCTGTCCCGAGACGAACTCGACGGGCTGCCGCCGGTAGGTCCCCATGAGGGCGGCGGCCTCCCTGGCGGCAAGGTCGGGGGCGATCACGGGGTCTGATCCGTGAATCGCCGAGGCTCGTCCGAGGCGATTCTCGCGACCTCGCTCGTGGCGGTCGCGCAGCGACCGTCATGGGATTGCTGTCCGGTCACCATCGTGCCGATGCCCTCGTCGGTGAAGATCTCCAGCAGCAGGGCGTGCTCGACGCGACCGTCGAGCAGGTGGGCCTGCCCCACGCCGCCGTCGAGCGCCTCGACGATGCTCCGGACCTTCGGCACCATGCCGGTCGCGAGCTCGCCGGCGGCGAGCATGCCGCGGAGCCGGTCGACGCCGATCTCGCTGACGAGGGCGGAGTCCGCCGTGCCGAAGTCGGTGTAGAGGCCGGGGACGTTCGTCAGCTGGATGAGCTTGTCGGCCCCCAGCGCGACGGCGACCGCGCCGGCGACGGCGTCGGCGTTGACGTTGTACTCGCCGCCGTCGACTCCCCTGGCGACCGTCGCGACGATCGGCACCGCGCCGTCGTCCAGCAGCGTGGAGAGCACCCGCGGGTCGACCGCGGCGACGTCGCCGACGAGCCCGAGCGCCGGATCGCAGGGGCGGGCGAGGACCAGGCCGGCGTCGGTCCCGGCGACGCCGACGGCCGGGGCGCCGGCGTCGGTGACCATCCCGACGAGCTGCGGGTTGATCTGACCGAGGAGGATCATCTTCACGACCGCCAGCGTCTCGCTGTCGGTGACCCGCCGCCCCTGGATGAAGCGCGCGGGCAGGCCCAGGCGTTCCGCGAGGGCCGAGATCTGCGGCCCGCCGCCGTGCACGACGACGACCCGCAGGCCGACGCTGTGGAGGAGCGCGACGTCCGCGGCGAACGCGGCCGTCAGCGTGTCGCCCGCGTTCGCGCTGCCGCCGTACTTGACCACCAGGGTCCGGCCCGCCCAGCGGGTGATCCACGGGAGGGCCTCGCGCAGGATGCGGGCCTTCGCCTGCGCCGCCCGCGTCCGGTCGGTGAGGTCGAGCGGCTCGACGGCGGTCACGTCGTGTACTCCGCGTTGATGGTCACGTAGTCGTGCGTGAGGTCGCAGGTGAGGAAGGTCGCCTCGCCGGAGCCGACGCCGAGGTCGACGGTGAGCGTGACGTCCCTGCCCCGCAGCGCCATCGCGGCCTGGCCGGGGTCGTAGGCGGTGGCGACACCGAACCGGCACACGGTGACCCCGGCGAAGGCGACGGCGATGCGGTGCGGGTCGATCGTGACCGGCCCGGCGCCCACCGCGGCCAGCACCCGGCCCCAGTTGGGGTCGCCGCCGGCGACCGCCGTCCGCACGAGCGCGCTCCCGGCGACGGCGCGACCGACGCCGACCGCGTCGGCTTCGGACTTCGCGCCCGTCACGCGTATGCGCAGGAGCTTGGCGGCCCCCTCGCCGTCCCGGACCAGCGCCTCGGCGAGCCGCGCGCAGACGGCGGTGAGGCCGTCGGTGAAGGCCGCGATCGTGGGTGGGCGCTCTGCGGTGCCCGTGGCGAGGATCACGACCGCGTCGTTCGTCGACATGCACCCGTCGACCGAGATGCGCCCGAACGTGCGCGCCACCACGTCGGCCAGCGTGGCGCGCAGGACGTGGCCGCCGATCGGGGCGTCCGTCGTGAGGACGCACAGCATCGTCGCCAGCTCGGGGGCGATCATGCCCGACCCCTTCGCCATCCCGCCGACCAGGCAGGAACCGTCCGCGGCGTCGACCACGCGGACGGCGGCCTCCTTGGGGACGGTGTCCGTGGTCATGACGGCCGTGGCGGCGTCGGTCCCGCCCGTGGGCGACAGCGCCTCCGCGGCGCGGCCGATGCCCGCGAGGAACGGCTCGCGGTCGAGCGCCACCCCGATCACGCCGGTCGAGCACACGAGGACGTCCGCGGCGTCGCAGCCGAGCGCGGCGGCCGCGACCGCGGCGGACTCCTCGGCGAGGGCCACCCCGTCCGGACCGGTGCACACGTTGGCGCTGCCGGCGTTGAGCAGGACCGCCCTGGCGCGGCCGTCGGCGACGTGGCGGGCGGTCACCTGCACGGGCGCCGCCTTCACCTGGTTGCGGGTCTGCACGGCGGCCGCGGCGACGGTCGTCTCCGCGGCGACGAGGGCGACGTCCGGCCGTCCGCTCGGCTTAAGCCCCGCGGTGACGCCGGCGGCCCGGATTCCGGGGACGGCGCAGA
>JACCXR010000510.1 GCA_013696915.1 Euzebyaceae bacterium | reverse complement strand
CGACGACCCTGCGGACCGTCACCGCATCTGCCCTGGAGACCTCATCCGGGCAGCAACTCCAGCGAGTCGACGTGCGCGGGGCGCATCGCCGCGAAGTGCCGCCGGTCGAGCGTCGCGAGCTTCGGCTCGCCGAGCCGCTCGACCACGGCGAGCACAGCGCAGTCCACGAACCCGACACGGAGGTCGGCGTAGCGGGCCATGAGGCCGTGTACGCGCTCGTAGTCCGCCAGCTCGAGGTCTTCGACGATGAGGGCGTGCCCCGTGATGTCGGCCAGGATCGCCATCCACAACCGACCGCTGCGCAGGAGGTGATCGACCTCGACCAGCGCGGGAGACGGAACGACGAGGCGCTCGCGGGCATCCCGCAACAGCCGGCTGCAGGGCTCATGGTCGGGGTCGGCGGTGCGGGCGGCGGCGACCAGCACGTTCGTGTCCAGCACGAGGCTCACAGGCCGCGCTCGTCCTCGACCTCGTAGAGATCCTCCTCGGAGTACTGCCTGGCCGAAGGGGCTCCGGCCGGGCCCGGCTCGGGGTGGTCGAGGAAGGTCAGCGGCGGCCGCTCCCGGTCGAGCTTCTCCTCAAGGGCCTCGCGCACGATCTCGCCGAAGGACACGCCGCGGTTCTCGGCCAGTCGGCGGATCCGGTAGAGGACCGACTCCTCGGCGACGATGGTCGTCCGCTTCATGCACATCATTATGTCATAATTCTGCGCGGCATGACCCCGGGGTGCGCGGGGGAGGAGACGCCTACCCGCAGCACCAGGACGACCGCAGGAGGCAGCAGTGGCACGCGTGGCAATCGTGACGGCGTCGGACTCGGGGATCGGCAAGGCGACGGCGGTGGCGCTCGCCGAGGGCGGCTGCGACGTCGGGATCACCTACCACTCCGACTCCGAGGGGGCCGAGGGCACCGCCGAGGAGGTCCGCCGGGCGGGCCGCCGCGCCGAGGTCCGCCACCTCGATCTGTCGGACCTGCCCGCAGCGGCCGGCGTGGTCGACGACCTCGCCGAGGCGCTCGGCGGGCTCGACGTCTTCGTGAACAACGCCGGGACCGGCTTGTCGGCGCCCTTCCTCGAGGTGACCTACGACCAGTGGCGCCACACGCTGGCCGTCAACCTCGACGGCGCGTTTCTCTGCGGCCAGGCCGCCGCGCGGAGGATGGTCGCCGCCGGCAACGGCGGGCGGATCATCAACGTCACGAGCGTCCACGAGCACGTGCCCCTGCCGCAGTCGTCCGCCTACTGCGCCTCCAAGGGCGGTCTGGGGCTCCTGACGAAGTCGATGGCCCTGGAGCTCGGCGAGCACGGGATCACCGTGAACGCGGTCGCCCCGGGGGAGATCGCCACGCCCATGACCGGCAACGACGACGTCGACCCCGAGACGGTGGACCGGCCGGACATCCCGGTGGGCCGTCCCGGCGCCGCGCGCGAGATCGCCCACGCCATCGCCTACCTCGCGTCCCCGGAGGCGTCGTACACGACCGGCGCGTCGTTCGTCATCGACGGCGGCCTGCTGCTCATGGCGGCGGTGCCCAACGCGTCCTGAGCCGTCAGCGCTCGTCCCGGACGTAGGGCACGCCCAGCGCCGCCGGCGCCCGACCCGGCTGCGCCGACCTGTCGGCTCATGCGAGTCTTGTGTGGAGCGCCACCAGTGCGATGTTGCAACGTGGCGACGATTGGCTGTACATGTCGCTTGCCGGCGCCACTCGGTCCGATGATCCATTGGCAGACGTCGCGCAACTCGGCATGTCCCACGGACCGCGACCGCCGCTGACGATCCTCAGCGGACCCGTTCGGCAGGACCTGCTGACTGACTCGAAGCGCCATGGCGTGAAAGAATGCGTAGTAGGCCGCGCTCGCGGCACGACGCATGTAGACGGGCCGCAAACTTCCCGGCCCGATGTGGTGGGCCAGGTCGCGCGCATGATCGATGAGATGACCTGGATCGATCGGCGCAGCGGCGGGCATCACGCAGTTGGCAGGTCAGAGGGCTCGAACTCCTCCTGGGTCTGAGCTTGCAGGCCGACGTGCCATGCGGTGGCGAGGTCGAGTTCTCGCGCCTTCTCGTTGAGGCGCCGGTGGAACTCAAGAACCTCCTCGACCGGCCATGTCTCGGCCCGCGGGTCCGCGAGCGTCACGAGGAACCGCACGATCGGCTCGCCCTGGGAGTCCTCGTCCCAGGCGCCGACGACGTCGACGACGCGCACGTCACCGGTTTCGGCATTCCCCTTCAGGAGCCAATCTCGCACGACCTCCGCAGCTGGCGGCAGCGCTGTGATTGCGCGAGTCATCGTTGTCAGGCTACGCCATGCCCGCCGGGGTTGAGCGTGAGCTCTGCTGCTGGCGGCCTGCCGCTCATGGCCGCGGAGCCCAACGCCTCCTGAGCCGCGTCAGCGCTCGTCCCGGACGTAGGGCACGCCCAGCGCCGCCGGCGCCCCGACGCGCCGCCGCAGGTCGCCGGCGGACAGCGCGACGAGCACGGCGATCGTGAGCAGGTACGGCAGCATGGCGAGGACCTCGGCCGGGACGCCGCGGACGCCGGCGGCCTGGAGCGCGAAGTTCGCGCGCAGCGCCGCGCCGAACAGGTAGGCGCCCGCCAGGACCCGCAGCGGCCGCCAGGACGCGAACACGACCAGCGCCAGCGCGATCCAGCCGATGCCGTTCGTGGTCGCGGCCTGCGCCCAGCTCGGCACGCGGGCGAGGATCAGGTACGCCCCGCCCGCGCCGGCGAGCAGGCCGCCGGCGATCGTGTGCGCGTAGCGGACGGCGGCGACTCGGACGCCCATCGCGTCGGCGGTGGCCGGGGACTCGCCGACCGCCCGCAGAGACAGTCCCGCCCGCGTCCGCCCCAGGTAGCCGAGGACGAGCAGGGCGAGGACCCACGTGGCGTAGACCACGAGGTCCTGCTGGAACAGGATCCGCCCGACGACCGGAAGGTCGGCGAGCACCGGCACCGCCGCCCCCCCGAGCCGGGCCGCGAGCGGCCTGCCCTCGATCGGCTGGCCCAGGAACGTCGATAGCCCCGTCCCGAAGATCACCAGCGCCAGGCCGGAAACGATCTGGTTCGCACGCATCGTCACCGACAGGAACGCGTGGACCGCCGCCAGCGCGCCGCCGGTGAGCATCCCGGCGAGCAGGCCGACCGCCGGGCTGCCCGAGCCGTCGGCCGCGAGGAAGGCGGCGACCGCGCCGAGCAGCATCATCCCCTCGACGCCGAGGTTGAGGACCCCCGCCCGCTCGGTCAGCAGCTCGCCGAGCGCCGCCAGCGCGAGCGGCGTCCCGGCGGCCACGGCCGCGGCGAGGGTGAGCACCAGGGCGGTGTCGTTCACGGCTGCTCGCTGCGGGACGCCGGCGCGGGGCCGGGAGCGGACGCCGGGGGCGGCTCGGCGGGGGAGGCGTCGGGCGAGGCCGAGGGGGGCGGCGGGGCGGGGCGGTTCATCGTCCGGGAGAAGCCGGGCGTC
>JACCXR010000501.1 GCA_013696915.1 Euzebyaceae bacterium | reverse complement strand
GACCACGACGCCGGAGCACCGCTGCGACGACTCAGCTCGCGAAGGCGCCTGCAGCGTCCCGGGGGCCCAGGCGCTGGAGCCCGCGGACCTCCTCGACGCGGCTACCGATGAGGAACTCCGCGCAGCGGGCGACCAAGCAACCGGCCGTTCAGGTCGGTGGCTGTCGCAGAACGTCCCGGCCTGCACTGATCGGCGGAGGTGCAGCCCAGAGCGGGGTGGGCGCCCGCGACGCCGTGCGTCCTTTTCGCTCCGGCTCCGTCGTAGAAGTCGAGGCCCGCATGAACCCTGGGAGAACCCGACGAGGTGGTGCCCTTATCGTTCCCCGGACAGCGGGGCGGCGCTGGGCGCTCCGTCGGTCGCCGGCCAGTCGATTGCGGTGTGCAGTTCCGACGCGGTCAGGTCGAGCACGTCGCTTGCGGAGGCCTCCACGAAGCCGTCGTCACCGCGACGCAGCCAGTGCACCCCGCGGGTCGACGGGTCGACGATCAGGATCTCCTCGACGCCCCGCGCGAAGTAGAAGTCGAGCTTGGCCCAGGTCTCGTCGCGGGGCGACACGATCTCGGCCACGATCGCGGCCGTGTCGGCGAAGGTTGTCATCTGCCGGTCCCGCAGATAGGCGCGGTCCGGGACCCGGTAGTCGTCTCGCTCCCCGACGTTCAGCGGGCCGCTGCCCTGAAGTCCCGCCGCATCCGCCCTCGGGCCGAGCAGTCGGGCGAGCTGATCGTCCACATACCCATGAGCACGATTCGGTGCCGGCGCCACGTGGTACTCCCCCTCCCAGACCTCATCGAACAGGTCCTGGCCCAGCGCATGCCGGCGTCCGAGCCACGACTGCAGCTCGGCAGGAGGGTCGAGCACGACGGTGCGCATGGCCTTCAGCCTACCGGTGTCCCCCGTCGCGGCGGCTGTCGGTGGCGTCGGCGATCATGATCGCCTACCCCGGCCGCGACGCCGCGTTCGTGGTGAACATGGTCACCGTCTGGGACGACCCTGTTGAGGACGCCACACCGCCTGAACGGGCCAGGGGCCGAGACCTGGCTTCCGCATGGTCATGGGTTCAGACGGGCCGCTCCCGGTTTGCGGTCCACAGCGCGGTCAACGGCAACGCCATCAGTCGCTCCCCAAACCCCACGGTGTCTGCACCCGCGTAGAGCACGACACCCCGCCGGAACCGCGGGCCTGCGACGTCTGCCAGCAGCCGGAGCCCGCGGAAGTCGGACGATGTGACGGTAGCGGACGCCTTGACCTCGACGCCCACGATCTCACCGCCCCGGTCCTCGAGCACGAGGTCCACCTCGTGTCCCTGGCGATGGCGGAAGTGCGACAGCCGCAGGGTGCGGGCGCTCCAGGTCAGCTGCTTGCGCAACTCCATGGCCACGAACCCCTCGAGCAGCCCGCCGAGCAGTTGCGGGTCAGCTTCGAGGCGTGCCCGATCCACGCCGAGCACATGAGCCGCGAGGCCGCTGTCGGCCAGCATCATCTTGGGTGCCTTGACCAGGCGCGTCGTGAGGCTGGTCGACCAGGAGGGCAACTCGACGACGAGGAAGACGGCGCGCAGGATCCCCAGGTACCGTCGGGCCGTGCTGTGCGAGAGTCCCGCGCCGCGCGCCACGTCCGCGAGGTTGAACAGCGCGCCCGTGCGCGCCGCGATCAGGCGCACCATGAACGTCAGCTCCGCCACGTTGCCGATCTCGGCCACGTCCCGCACCTCGCGGTCGACCACGGCGGTGAGGTAGGCGTCGTGCCACGCCGCGCGCCGCTGTGGGGACCGAGCGACGACCTCGGGGAACCCGCCACGCAGGATGCGGTCGAGCAGCGCAGAGCGGTCCGTTGCCGGCGAACCGAGCTGTTTCAGGTCCTCGGCGAACACCGCATCGACGAACCCGTCGACCTGCCCCTCGATCTCACCCTGCGACAGCGGCCACAGCTCAATGACCTCCATACGGCCGGGCAGCGCGTCGGCGACTCTGGGCAGTGCCAGCGCGTCGGCTGAGCCGGTCAGCAGAAACTGTCCAGGCGTCCGCCGCGCGTCGATCGCGGCCTTGATCGCGAGGAACAGCTCGGGGACGCGCTGCACCTCATCCAGCGCCACGGGGGAGGGCAGGCCGGCGACGAAGCCGTCCGGGTCGGTTGTGGCCCCGGCACGAGTCGTGGCCGTGTCGAGGGTGACGTAGGGCTCCGGTCTGATCGTGCGGACGAGTGTGCTCTTGCCGACCTGGCGTGCCCCCACCACCATCACCGCCGGCGTGTCGATGAGCGCCCCGGCCACGGTCGGTCGCACATGCCGCGGATACATGCCCACAGGGTAGCGAGGATATCGCCATTTGCTGGTGATTATGCTCGGCATCACCCCCAAGAGCGAGCCGGCACCGCGGCTGAAACAGCGATCTTCCGGGCCGGGGAGACGGTCTCGGCGGCGGGGTCAGATCGGAAGGGACAACCTCAACGAACCGACTCTTCGAACTGGGCCTCCGTGAGACCAGCCTGCCGCAGAATCGAACGCATTGTTCGTGTGCGATCTCGCGGTGAGCGGGGACGATCACCGTGCGGCCGGTGGCGTTCCGCAGCTTGACATGGCTGCCCCGGCGGGTCACCTCATCGAAGCCGGCACGGCAGGGGGCGGCCAGGACGTGCTGGGCCGAGAAGATCCGCACCGACCGTCAGACAGCGATCTCTATGGGTTCGATGAGGGGAGACTCGCCCACCTCGACATCCGCGTCCTCGAAGTAGAGCAGCAGAGCCTCGATGAGGTTGGCTCGAGCATCCGCGATCGACTGTCCCTGAGAGGCGACGTCAACCTCCAGGCACTGTGCGACGTACCAGTCACCGTCCCGAGCGATCGCAGCCGTCAGCCTCACCGGCCCAGCCTACTCACTCCCCCACCAGCGTCGTGCAGCGCCATGCCAGGCCCGCCGATCTCCTCGTCGCCGGCGCGCAGGCACGCCGCGATGCGATCGCTCAGCGCGGTGGTGACGGTCCTCATCCCCTCACCCGGCTCCGTCATGGCCTTGCAGCCACTCGGAGTCGAGCGGCAGCGCGGCCAGGCGTTCGACCGCAAGACCGTCTCGGCGCTGCCCCGCCTCGTCCAGCGCGCCGTCCATCGCCGTCCTTCGCGTCGCCTTTGCCGGTGCGCGGTTGCATCCAGAAGCTCGCGGCGGCGCCGGCGGACGAGCGGCGCAGGACGCCGTCGATCACGCCCGGGGCTCCTGCCCTTGCCGACGAATCCCGTCACGTCGCGCCGGCCATGGGTGGAGTGTCCGCCCCCGTCGCGCCGATCGTCCAGCGGCGTTCTACCCCGGTTCTGCCAGGTCGCCGGCGAGCACGCCGAACAGCAGTCCGTCGTGCCAGGTCCCGGCCAGCGGCAGCACGGCCCGCAGCCGGCCCTCGAACGAGAAGCCGTTGCGGACCAGCGCCAACTGGGAGCCGATGTTCGACGGCACGGTCAGCGCCTCGATCCGCCGCAGCCCGTGGACCGAGAACCCGTCCCGCACCGCGAGGCCGATCGCCGCGGTCGCGTGGCCCCGACCCGTGTGACGCTCGCCGATGCGGTAGCCGATCTCCGCGTCGCCCAGGCCGGAGTCGACGCCGGTGAGGTTGACGCGGCCGACGAGCCCGCCCTCCGCGTCGCGCACCAGATAGCAGAACGACTCTCCCGCCTCCCAGGCGCTGTCGAGGTCCGCGAGCGCCGCGCGGACGGCGTCCAGGCTGTAGTAGCCCTCGGGCCGGGGCGAGAGCCACGCCTCGAAGTAGGACCGGTTCTCGACCTCGAAGTCGAGCAGCTCCGCGGGGTCGCCCCGCCCGGCCGGATGCAGCGTGACGTCGTCCACCGCTCAGAGCTCCCGCCGGCCGCTGAACGCCCGGCCGAGCGTCACCTCGTCGGCGTACTCCAGGTCGCCGCCGACCGGCAGCCCGGACGCGATCCTGCTGACCCGGACGTCCATGGCCTTGAGCAGGCGGCCGAGGTAGCTCGCGGTCGCCTCCCCCTCGATGTTGGGGTTCGTCGCGAGCACGACCTCGCCGATGTCCTCCTCACCGAGCCGCGCGACGAGCTGGCGGATGTGGAGCTGGTCGGGGCCGACCCCGTCAATCGGTGAGATCGCGCCCCCGAGCACGTGATACCGGCCCCGGAACTCGCCGGTCTTCTCGATCGCCTGGACGTCGCGCGGCTCCTCGACCACGCACAGGACCGACGGGTCGCGCCGCGGGTCCCGGCAGACCCGGCACTCCTCGTGCTCGCTGACGTTGAAGCAGCGGGCGCAGAAGCGGACCCGCTCCTTGAGCTGGACGATCGCCCTGGCCAGCCTTTCGGCGTCTGCCCGGTCCACGGCCAGCAGGTGGAACGCCAGTCGCTGCGCGCTCTTCGGGCCCACGCCCGGCAGCCGGCCCAGTTCCTCGATCAGGTCCTGGACGGGACCCTCGTACACCGCAGCCGCTTACAGCAGCCCCGGCGGCAGACCGAGGCCGCCGGTCAGCCCGCCGAGTCTG
The DNA here is from genome assembly GCA_013696915.1 of Euzebyaceae bacterium. Classification (GTDB taxonomy): domain Bacteria; phylum Actinomycetota; class Nitriliruptoria; order Euzebyales; family Egibacteraceae; genus JACCXR01. The sequence goes on along the minus strand of JACCXR010000501.1, from coordinate 6,298 downwards.
TCCTGCTCGATCTCCTTCGACCGGCGCAGCGCGTCGTTGCAGGCGGCGACGACCAGGTCCTGGAGCATCTCGACGTCGTCGGGGTCCACGGCGTCGGGGTCGATCGTGACGGAGCGGAACTCCCCGCCGCACGTCACCACCGCAGTGACCGTCCCCCCGCCGGCCGTGCCCTCGACCTCGACGTCGGCGAGCTCCTCCTGGGCCTTCTGCAGCTTGCGTTGGAGGGCCTGGGCCTGCCGCATCATCTGGTTCATGTTGCCCATCGGGAACGGCCTCTCGGGTCGGGGAACGCCTGCCGGGCGGCGCCGAGCGTAGCGGCTGCTACTCGACGACCGTGGCACCCAGGTCGCGGGTCAGCGTCGCGATGGCGCGCGCGTGCGCCTCCGCCTCGTCGGGAAGCTCGCCGGCGGCCTCGGCGAGCTCGGTCTCCGCGACGTCGTCGGCCTCGCTGGCGGCGGTGTCGTCGGTCCGGGGCGATCCCGCGCCGCCGTCCACGACGACGCAGACGATGTCGAGGGGGACGCCGAGCACCTCGTCGAGGATCTGCCCGAGCGTGGCTCGGGAGGTGTCGCTCCCGCAGAACTCGGCGTGGAAGGGGTAGGTGAACCGCAGCGTCAGGCGGCTGTCGGTCAGGTCCACGGGCTGCCCGGACGCAAGCATCGCGCCGAGCTTCAGGCTCCGGCGCTTCGCGGCGGCGAGAACGGCGTCCCAGCTGCGGCGGACCAGGTCGATGTCCACCCCGGCGCCTGTCGGCGGCGCCGTCTCTGCGGTCGTTGACCGGACCGGCGCCGGGTCCGGGACGGTCACCTCTTCGGACGCCGGCACCTCCGCGACCGGCGTGACCGGGGGCGGGGGCCGTCCCACCCCGCCCCGCCGCTCCAGCCGGTCCATCCTCGCCGCCAGGGCGGCGGGGTCGCCGCTCGCCTCGGGCATGGCGGCCTTCGCGAGCGCGATCTCCAGCGGCAGCCGGGTGTTCCCGCGGCGCATGACGGCCTGGCATTCGGCGAGCAGCTCGACCGCGCGCAGCAGTTCGACCCGGCCGAGCCGCCCCGCCTGCGCCGTCAGCCGCGCGAGCCGGTCCGGCGTGGTCTCCACCAGCCCGGCGTCCGGCGCGACCTGGAGGAGCAGGAGGCTGCGGAGGTGCTCGACCGCGTCGCGGGCGAACTGGCGCAGGTCGCGACCGGCGTCGCCGAGGCGCTGCACGAGCACGAGCAGCCCCGCGACGTCGCCGGCGGCGATGAGGTCGGCAGTCTCGATGAGGAGCTCGTCCGGCACGGCCCCGAGCACGTCCACCACGCCCTGGAGCGTCACCTTGAGTCCGGTGAAGGCCATGATCTGGTCGAGGACGCTCAGCGTGTCCCTGGCACTGCCGTCGCCGGCGCGGACGACGAGGTCGACGACGCCGGGCTCCAGCTCGAGGCCCTCCCGCTCGGCGACGTCGGCCACCAGCCCGCCGAGCGCCGGGCTGCCGACCCGCTTGAAGTCGAACCGCTGCGTCCTCGACAGGATCGTGTCGAGAACCTTGTGCGGCTCGGTCGTCGCGAACACGAACAGGACGTGGCCCGGTGGCTCCTCGACGGTCTTGAGAAAGGCGTTCCAACCCGCGGTCGACAGCATGTGGCACTCGTCGACGATGTAGACCTTCATGCGCGCCGCCGCCGGGGCAAAGGCGACCCGGTCCCGGAGGTCGCGCACGTCGTCCACGCCACCGTGGCTGGCGGCGTCGATCTCGATGACGTCGACGTTGTTGCCCGCCGTGATGCCGACGCAGCTCGGGCACACGTTGCACGGGGTTGCCGTCGGCCCGCGCTCGCAATTCAGCGCCTTCGCGAGGATCCTGGCGGCGGATGTCTTCCCGGTCCCCCGCGGACCGGTGAACAGGTACGCATGGTGCAGGCGGTTCTCGGTCAGCGCGTTCGACAGCGTGGTGGTGACATGGTCCTGCCCGACGACCTCGGCGAACGTCTGGGGCCGGTACTTGCGGTAGAGGGAGACGTAGGCCACGCGCGGATCTCCAGCCTTCACGGGGACCAGGACGGCGACGCCGTGGCCACCACCGGACGGGCGACACGGCGCGGCTGCTCCGCGGCACCCGTCGCAGACCGCTTATGGCTGCTGCCTTCCGGCCCTGACCAGGTTCGCGGTGCGACGTCGCGCGGGACCGCGCCAATCACCCGCCCGGTGCTGACCACGGCGGAGGGAGGAGTATAGCGCCGCCCGGGGGCGGCCTCCGGAGCCCTAGGCGGGGCTGCTGGATAGGCTGCCGCGGATGAACCTGCCCCTGCGCGTCGAAGCCGTCCGCGAATCGCTGCGCGGTTCCCTGTGGTTCCTGCCGAGCGTCGCCGTGGCGACGGCACTGGTCGCCGGCGTCGTGCTCGCCCGGGTCGAGGTTCCCGAGGCGGTTTTCTACGCGCCGCTGCTGTTCGGCGGCGGCCCGGAGGGGGCCCGCGGTGTTCTCGAGGTCATCGCCGGGTCTACTGTGACCGTGACCGGCCTGACGTTCTCGCTGACCGTCGTCGCGCTCCAGATGGCGGCCGGCCAGTACTCGCCGCGCGTGCTTCGCAACTTCCTGCGCGACCGGGGGAACCAGGTGGTGCTCGCGACGTTCCTCGGGACGTTCGCGTTCAGCATCGTGGTGCTGCGGACGATCCGCTCCGGCGACGAGCAGGGCGCATCGTTCGTGCCGCAGCTGGCGGTCACGGTCGCGCTGCTGCTGATGCTCGCGAGCCTCTCGGCCCTCGTGTACTTCATCCACCACCTGACCCAGTCGATCCGGGTCGAGGAGATCATGCGCAAGGTCGAGCGCGACACGCTCGACAGCATCGAGCGCAACGCGGCGGACGGGGATGGGGACGGGGGCGAGTTCGAGCCGGATGACCTGCCGGAGCCCCCGCCGCACGCCCTGGAGCTCCAGGTGCAGGGGTCCGGTCGCCTCCAGGCGGTCAAGTCACGCGTGCTGATGCGCCTGGCCACCGAACGGGACCTGGTCATCCGCGTGCGCCCCACGGTCGGCGAGTCCTTGACGGAGGGAACCGTGCTGGCCTGGATCTGGTCGCCGAACGACGACCAGCGGCCGGACGAGGACGGGGCGCTGCGCGACGGGTTCCGGGAGGGCCTGCGGGTCGGCAACGAGCGGACCCTCCAACAGGACGTGGCGTTCGGCGTCCGCCAGCTCGTGGACATCGCGGTCCGTTCGATGTCTCCGGGCATCAACGACCCGGCGACGGCCGTCACGGCCATCGGCCACGTGTCCGCCGTGCTCGCCGGACTCCAGGCCCGGCCCCTTGGCGATCGTCTCCACCGCGACGGTGACGGCCGTGCCCGCGTCGCGGTGCCGTGGCCCGACTACGACGACTACGTCGCCCTCGCGTGCGCCCAGATCGCGCACTACGGGGCCGGGGACGTCCCGGTCGTCCGCAGGCTGCTCCAGCTGCTCGCCGAGACCGGTCGCGGAGCGGTCACCGAGGGCCGGCGGCGGGCCGTGCTGCGTGAGATCGACCGCGTCGTCGACGAGGCCGAGGCTGCACTGGAGCTCCTGTGGGCGCGGACGGCGGTCGCGGAAGCCGCCGCGGCTGCGCGCGCGGCTGCGCGCGGCGCGGCTGTCCCGGTCGCTCGGCCGATCCTGTAGCTCGCCGCGGCGAGCGGGCGAGCCCGATCGCCGCCCCGCGCACCGAGTCCGCCGAGCGCCAGCGACGCCGCGGTCAACGCAGCGCCGTCACCTCCGACCTCAGTGCCCGCACCGCGTCGTCGAAGGTGGCGACGCCGATGACCTCCAGATCGCTGCTCGACGGGACGGCGGCGCGGGCGGTCTCCATCTGCGCGCCGGGCGCGAGGAAGACGTCGACGTCCTGGCGCGCCGCCGCGAGCACCTTCTGCGTGATGCCGCCGATCGGTCCGACCCGGCCGTCCGCGCCGATCGTCCCCGTCCCCGCGATCCGGCGGCCGTCCGCGAGGTCGGCCGGGTCGGCCTTGTCGTACACCGTCAGCGCGATCATCAAGCCGGCGCTCGGCCCGCCGACCCGCCCGGAATCGACCTCGACGGGCACCGGCAGATCCGTGCGCGGGTTGAGCGTCTCCAGTCCGATGCCGATGATCGGGCTGTCCGAGACGCCTGGAACCGCGGCGGGCGTCACCTGCACCGGCGACGGCTCGCCGTCGCGCTCGACCGTGAGCTCCAGCGGCGCGCCCTCGCCCACCGCGGTGATGCGGTCCCGCAGGTCCTGCGCCACGTGCACGTCGCGGCGGCCCGCCGCGACGATGACGTCGCCCGGCCGCAGGAGGCCAGCGGCCGGCGACCCGGGCACGACCTCGACGACCAGGGCGCCGTCCCCCGTGAAGTCCTCGACGTCGACGTCGTACCCGGCGGCGCGCAGCCCCACGGCGGCGGCCACGTCGGAGGTCTCGCGGAACAGGTCCCGCTGGCGGTCGAAGTACTGCCGGCTGTCGACGCCGGGCGGCAGGAGGCTGGTCGACGGGATCGCGCGGACCTCCTCGTCCAGCCAGCCGCCGACGAGCCCGACCATCGTCCCCGGCTCCAGGAACACCGTGGTCAGCAGGAAGTCGCCGTCGACCTCGCCGGCGCCTGGGGCGTCGACGGTGACGCGCTCCGCCAGCCCGAGGACGTCGCCGGGGCTCTCCAGGAACACCGGCATCGGTACGACGAGCGCGGCCGTCGTGATGAGCATCAGCGACAGCGGGAGGAACAGCGGCCGGACGAGGCGCCGGCTCATGGTTCCGCGACGAGGCTGGCGGTCAGCAGTCCCACGGCGTGGCCGCCGTCGGTGACGATCAGCATGTGGCCGGGGGCGCCCGCCATCGCCTCCAGCACGATGTCCATGCCGGCGTCCCCGGGCACGGTGAGGCCGTCGGCGGGGATGGCGACGTCGGCCACCGTCGTGGACGGCCAGTCGCTGTCGGCGACGGCGTCGATCCGGTCGAGGGTCAGCACCCCGGTGACCGGCGCCCCGACCGGCCACAGCAGCGATGGGCGTTCCTGCAGCCGCAGCAGGGCCTCGGAGAGCGGCATGGCGGGGTCGAGCGCCGGCGGCACGCTGCCCATGGCCTGTCGCGCCGTGCGACCGGACAGCCGCTCGCGCACGACCGCGCGGCGGTAGGAGTCGGTCGCGCCACGGAGGAGGAAGAAGCCGAGGAGGAGGCCCCACAGGCCGTTCGAGGCGAGCAGCTGGACAGCGAAGCGCAGTGCCGCCGGCCCGGCCGGAACCGGTCCGCCGAGCACCCCCCACAGGCCGCCCAGCGCCAACAGGCCGGCGAAGCCCTGTCCGACCCGCGCCGCCCAGCGGGTCGCACGGTGCGGCCGCCCCGTGAGGGCCCAGAGCAGCGCCCGGAGGAGCCGGCCCCCGTCCAGCGGGTAGCCGGGCAGGACATTGAAGATCGCGAGGGCGAGGTTGGTCCACCCGAGGTAGCCGAACACGAAGCCGAGCGGCCGGACGGACTGCGCGGCGGTCGCGAGCAGCCCGAAGACGGCGGCCAGGACCAGGCTGATGAACGGGCCGATGCCGACGATGACGAACTCGTCCTTGGCCGTCCGCGCCTCGCGCGAGGACTCGGTGACCCCGCCCATCAGGAACAGCGTGATCCCGAGCACCGGGATGTTGCGGTCGAGGCTGGTGAGCGCGTGCCCGAGCTCGTGCGCGAGGACGCTGGCGAAGAACAGCAGGGCGGCCGCCGCCGCACAGGCCAGCACCACGCCCATGCCGAGGTCTCCAAGGCCGTCGGAGAGCCGGTCGAAGAACACGTAGACGACCAGCAGGGCGATCAGGATCCAGGAGAGGTCCACCCTCACCGGCACCCCGCGGACCCGGAACAGGGTGAGCGCGTTGCTGAATGACCCGCCGGTGGCGGGTCGGCGCGGCGGGCGGGGGGTCTCGGTCTGCGTCATCCAGGCGCTGCGTCATCCAGGCGGTCGGCCGCGGCCGCGGCGATGGGCGCCAGCGGCATCGACGCCTATACTGCCCTCCGGCCTGGGTCCCCGCTCGGGGCCGGGCCGCACGGGAGTCGTCGCCTAGTCAGGCCTATGGCGCGGTCTTGGAATGGCCGTAGGGTGGCAACACCCTCGAGAGTTCGAATCTCTCCGACTCCGCCCGCCCGACCCCTGTTCGGTGTGGGGACTAGGGCAGCTCCAGACGCACGCCGGTGCGTTCGGCGTCGGTCGAGTCGATGAGCGCGTTCGTAGCGGCGAGGTAGCCGTCGACGGACGGCCGATCCTGCCAGGGCATCCCGGCGGTCCAGCGCCAGGCGCAGGCGAGGGTTCGCACGTACAGGTCGCAGCGTCCGTCTC
>JACCXR010000496.1 GCA_013696915.1 Euzebyaceae bacterium | reverse complement strand
GCGTCGACGCCGTTCGCCGAGGTCAGCGCGAGCCAGTCGAACGCGCCCGTGGCAACCCGGCGGAGCGCCGCGTCGAGGGCGCCCGGCTCGCGGCCCGGCTCGATCGCGATGGTCGGCGCCTCGACCGGCTCGGCGCCGAGCGCGCGCAGCCGCTCGGAGAGCTCGCCGGCCTGGTGGCGCGTGCGGGGCACCAGCACCGACACCCCGTGCAGCGGGCGCCGGTCGAACCAGGCGATCTGGTCGCGCAGCGCGACCACGTCCCCGACGACGATCACCGCCGGGTTCTCCAGACCCGCCGCGGCGACCCGGGCGGCGATGTCGGCGAGCGTGCCGGTCACGGTCTCCTGCCGCGGGGTCGTGCCCCAGCCGACCAGCGCCGCCGGCGTCGTCGCCGCGCGCCCGCCCGCCACGAGCGCCGCCGCGATCTCGCCGATCCTGCCCACGCCCATGTACAGCAGCAGCGTGCCCGGGAACCGCGCCAGCGCGTCGTAGTCGACCTGCGTGTCGCCCTTGGTGGGATCCTCGTGGCCGGTCACGACCGCGAACGCGGGCGCCACACCGCGGTGCGTGACCGGGATGCCCGCATACGCCGGCGCCGCGACGCCGGCGGTGACGGCGGAGACCACCTCGAACGGCACGCCGGCGGCGACGCACGCCAGCGCCTCCTCCGAGCCGCGGCCCAAGACGAACGGGTCGCCGCCCTTCAGGCGCACGACCGCGTCGCCGGCCGCCGCCCGCTCGACCAGAAGCCGGTCGATCTCCCCCTGGGACAGTGCGTGCCGGTCGGGGAGCTTGCCGACGTAGACCCGCTCCGCGTCGTCCCGGCACAGCGACAGCGCCTCCGGCGGCGACAGCCGGTCGTAGGCGACGAACGTCGCGGTCGACAGCAGCCGCGCGGCGCGCAGCCCCAGCAGACCGGGATCGCCGGGGCCGCCGCCGACCAGGTACACCATCCCCGGCCGCGCCGGCGGCCCCCCGAACGGCAGGGCCGTCGCGGCGGGCATCAGTGGGCCGCCTCGCCGGGCGGATGGGTCGCCCGCGCACGGACCTTCGCGATCGAGTCGAGCAGCTCACCGCCCCCGGCGGCGAGCAGATCGGTGACCAGGCGGTCTCCCAGCGCCTCGGGCTCGTCGTAGCCGCCGTGCGCCGACAGCCGCAGGACCCGCCGGTGGACGGGGTCGGCGAGCATCCCGGCGAGTTCGAGACCTCCCACCGCGGTGACCGTGCACAGGGCCCCGACGGGTGCGAGGCACCCGCCGCCCAGGCGGTCCAGGAACGCCCGCTCGGCGCGGACCGCGCGGGCGCTCGGCGGGTCGTCGATCGCCCGGCAGACCGCGAGCGCGTCCTCGTCGCCGGCGCGGCACTCGACGGCGAGCGCGCCCTGCCCGGCGGCGGACAGGCACTCGCCCGGCTCGAGCGGCGCGGCCGTCAGGGGCAGGCCCAGCGCCCCGACGCCGCCCGCCTCCTCCGGCGCGTAGAGGCGCTTGAGCCCGGCCATGGCGACGACCGCCGCGTCGAACTCGCCGTCGGCGACCTTGCGCAGCCGCGTGTCGAGGTTGCCGCGCACCGGCAGAACCGACAGGCCCGGCTTGGCGCGGAGCAGCTGCATGCGCCGCCGCTCCGACGAGGTGCCGACGGTCGCCGTCGCCGGCAGCGTCGCGAGCGCGTAGCCGGAGCGGGTGATGAGGACGTCGCGCGGATCCTCGCGCGGGGGCACCGCGGCGATCGTCAGGCCGGGCACGGGCTCGGTCGGCAGGTCCTTGTAGGAGTGGACGGCGAGGTCGCAGTCACCGTCGAGCACGGCCCGCCGGATCGTGTCGACGAACAGCCCCTTCGTCTCGAAGTCGCCGACGGCCCGGTCGGGGTGGAGGTCACCGGTCGTGGCCATCGGCACGAGCTCGACCTGCGCGCCCGCCCGCCGCGCGATCAGCCGTGCCGTCTGGAACGCCTGCGCCTGCGCCAGCGCGGACCGGCGCGTCGCGATGCGGACCAAGCGCTACGCCTCGGAGGGCGGGAGGTCGAACAGCTCGCGGAGCGCCGCCGCGTGGAGGTCGCCGCCACGGGCGTCGGCGAGCGCCTTCAGCCGGACCGAGGGGTCGTGGAGCAGGGTGTTGACGATGCCCCGGGTCAGCGCGTCGAGCGCCTCGCGCTGCCGGTCGTCGAGGCTCCCGAGCCGTCCGGCGACGCGGTCCATCTCGGCGCGGCGGATCTGCTCGGCTCGGGCCCGCAGGGACGCGATGGTGGGTTCGACGCGCACGGTGCGGGCCCATGCGGCGAACCGGCCGACCTCTTGGGCGACCAGCGCGCGGGCCGCCGCGACGGCCACGCCGGTCGTGCCGGTGTCGGTGAGCGCACGGATCGCGTCGACGTCGAGGACGGTGACCCCGGGGACGCCGTGGCACGCCTGGTCGACGTCGCGGGGGACCGCCAGGTCGAGCAGCACGAGCGGCCGGTCCGGCCGGTGCTCCATGGCGAGGGTGACCATCTCCGCGTCGATCACCGGAGCCGGCGAGCCGGTC
>JACCXR010000475.1 GCA_013696915.1 Euzebyaceae bacterium | reverse complement strand
GGCGCAGCATGACGCCGTGCCCGAGCCCGTGGACGCAGTTGTAGTGCCCGAAGGAGTACGGGTCGGTCGCGGCCTGTGCGCAGACCGTCGGCATCTGTGCGAGCAGCCAGTCCTCGTCGTGGCCGCTCAGCTCCTGCTCGACCACGCCGTGGTAGTAGCCGGACCAGCACACCGCCGCGTCGAAGGCGAGCGCCTCGGACAGGGTCGGGTAGTAGACGGCCGCGTCGCGGCCGAGGTCGTGGGTCACCTCGTGGCACTGGGCTCCGACGTAGGGGTCGGTCTCCGACAGGGCTCCGATCTCGGTAAGCGCGGCCTCCGCACCGTCCGAGCGCATGCGGTCCGCGAAGTACGCCCGGTAGCAGTCAGGACCCCCGACCGGCAGGGCGGCGCAACTCGCGACATTGACGACCGTGGCCGCCTGACCAGCGCTGCTTCCGACCTCGTCCGCCTGCCGGCCGGGTGCAGCGGCGTTCGGGTCGAGCCCCGCCAGGAGCGCGGCCAGCACCACGACGGTGGTCAGCCCGAGCGTCTCGGTCCGGACGGTGCGCAGCACCCCGGCGGGGCCGAGCGGGTTTGTCCGGACCGCCTGGTAATGGTGGATGGCGAGCGGGAGGACCACGGCGACTACGACGCCGATCTTGGCGACCAGCGTCAGTCCGTAGAGGCTGCCAAGGAGTCCCGCCCCGACGGTCGGCGCCGCGAGCCACACGCCGCTCGCGACGACCACCGCGAGGGCGGCGGCCGCGACCGGGGCGTAACCGGAGAGGAACCGGCCGAGCGTTGCCTGGCGCTCAGGCTGTGGCGCCCGGTGCCAGGACTCGCTGAGGCAGCCCAGTGACAGCACCGCGAGGGGGCCGACCCACGTCGCGGCGGCGAGTAGGTGGGCGGAGGTCACCAGCGCCCCCACGACGGCGCCTGGCCGCGTCGCGGCGTGCCCACCGAGACTGCCAGCTACGGCCACAGCGACGACGCCTGCGCTCAGCAGGGGGCCGGGAGTCGAGTCCCGCGGCCGGAAGGCGAACAGCAGAGCAAGTACCGCGGCGGCGACGACCCAGACGGTCACGCCGGGGGCTGCGGAGGTGACGGCGAGCGGCGTTGCTCCGTCCGCCGCGCGCGCGAGCGCCCAAAGCGCGCCACCGCCCCGCACCCCCGCCGCGACCAGTGCGATCAAGACTGCCCGCCGTAGCCAGCGGTGCGCCGCCTCGGCGAGCGCGGCGGACGCCGCCCCCGGTGCTGGGAAGAGCGCCCTACACCGACCGACGTACAGAGCGCCGACGAGGAGACTCAGCCCCACGTACCACAGGAAGCGGCCAAGCGCCGCCGCGCCGTCGAGGACCTCATCGAGCGGCTCCGTTGTCGTGGTCGTACCGCTGACTGCGGCGAGGTCGACGTCGGTCCCGACGCCGAAGACCACCTCACCCGACACCCGGTGCCCGTCGCCGCCGACGGACTGCCATGCGATCGCGTAGACGCCCTCCTCCAGCGGCGGGAGTGTGAATTCGACGGTGCGCGTCCGCCGGCTGTCCGGCGTCGTGCGGGCGTGCCCGCCGATCCGTGCGCCGGACGCGGCGACCAGCTCGATCGACACCGTGCCGGGGTCGACCGCGTTGACGAAGACTAGCTGCGCGGTCGCCGGAGGCCCCGTGAGGACGCTGCGGTGCGCCGGCGTGCTCGCCACCAGCGCGGTGTGCGCCAAGGCGGGAGGTGCCGGCCACCCGACGACCGCGGTGAACAGCAACACGAGCAGCATGGCCGTCCGACGGGCGCGTGCGCCCGTCGCCGTCGTCCCCTCCAGCGAGAGGTGCCGTCGCGAGATGGTCATCCCCGTTCCGTTGGAGCCAAACGTATCGGATCACGGCACGCCGGTCGCGCACTCGTCGACACACGTCGTTCACAAGGTGCCCCGCGGCGACGTAGGTCGCCATCAAGAGACCGACCTATTCTGCAGAGCCTCCCACGCCCAAGAAAGGCAGCGCTCCAGCCGCGCGCAGAGCCGCCCCGGTGGACACCGCCGTCACCCTTGACCCTGGTGACCCCATGTCGCCACGAGCGCCTGGTCCGCCCTCAACACGGTCTCGTGGCAGTCGTTGAAGTTGAAGGAGTTCGGCGTATACCTCGCTCTTGACGGGCTCACGTGCCGGGGTGACGCTGTACTGGCGGTCCCCGGGCAGACTCCCCGGGGGGAGTGAACCGGCCAGGGTCGTCTCGTGGTCGGGCAGGTCGCGGGACGAACAGGAGATCGACATGAGATCGAACCGCCGAAGCCGGCTGTGGGGCAGTGTGCCCGCCCTCGCAACCTGCCTGCTTGTCGGCGTTCCGCCCGCGGCCGCCGACGGTCCGGCAGGCGGCCGGGACGCGCGGATCGGCCGGCTCGCCTCGATGGTCGACCTGCTTAGAGAGCGCGGGGCATCCTCCACCGGCGACGGGGCCGCGCCGCACGGGCGCTTCGCGGAAATGGGCTGCTTTGACGACGCTGCCAGCGACGTCGTCATCTTCGAGGATTCGCGGCCGCCGGCCGACTTCCCCCGCGTTGACATCACTCGACACTGTGTGACATACACCGGCACGCTCGCGCTGGCGGTGGACGTCGCCGAGCCCACCGATCCTCTGGCTGACCCGAACTGGGAGGGCACCGATGGGGCGACGTTCGTGGGCTGGCTGCTGGAGGTGACCGGCGACGATGAGTCCGACTACGCCGTCGTTTTCGACGTTTCCGATGGGGCGCTTGCCGCGACGGTCGTCGATGCCGACAGCATGGTGGTTTGCAGCGTGACGCCGGAGTTCGACGGGAGCAGCTATATCGCGCGGGACATCCCCGCCTTCTGCATCGGGTCGGCCGACAGCGTGCGCGTCAGCGCGCAGGCCTTTTACCAGGAGGCCACGCCGGAGGCTCCCATCTACCTCGACGCCGCACCGGACGTTGGTCTCGACGGGCCGGTGGCGCGCACGACCGCGCCCTTGCAGTGCCCGAATGTCGCGGACATCGGCGACCCCGGCGGCCAGGAAGGCATCCGCACCGTGCGGGTGGCGTGCGGCGTCGGCGGCACCGAGCCGATCAGTCAGGCGGTCGCGGTCAGCGAGGCGCTGTCGTCCCAGCCCATGTCTTCGTTCGAGGACGGGTCGGCGCGGCACGCGATCATCGCCCGCAACGACGCCTTCCCCGACGCTCTGGCCGGCAGCGCGTTGGGCTTCGGGCTCGCGCCGCTGCTGTTCACGCACTCGCCGGCCTCGGCACCCACCGGCGTCGACCCGGACCGCCTTGCGGCGTCCACCAGGAACGAGCTCCGGCGCGTCCTCCTCCCAGGCGGGGACGTCTACCTGCTTGGCGGCACCGTGGCGCTCGGGGCGGGCCTCGACACCGAGCTGGCGGAGCTGGGCTACAACCCGATCAGGCTCGACGGTGCGAACCGGTTCGCGACCGCGGAGATCATCAGCGCTGAGGTCCGGCGGATCGTCGGGGAGTACAGTGAGATCGTCGGCTTTCCGGACCTCAATTCGGTCATGCTCGCCACCGGAGCGAACTGGGTGGACGCCGTCGCCGCCGGGCAGGTGGCGTCCTACTGGGGTTTCCCTGTCCTGCTGACCGAACGCGACCGCCTGCCCGATGAGACCATCCGCGGACTCGCGGCAATCAACCCCGAGTACATCTATGTTGTCGGCGGCACGGTCGTCGTCTCCGAAGCTGTCCGGGACCAGATCCGGTCGTACGCCGGTCCGAGCGACCGCGTGTCCCACTGCCCGGGCAACAATCCGGACGGCACCCAGTCGTTCTCGTGCCGTGTCTTTGGCACCGAACGCGTCGGCACCGCCGTCGCGGTGGGCCGGCTCAACCGTTTCCTCTTCGAGCAGTTCCAGGACGATACCGAGAACCCCTTGGATGCCCAGGTCGCCGTCGCGGTCAACCTCCGACGCGAACCCGACGGGTTCGCCCATGTGCTCTCGGCCTCGGTGCTGAGTGGCTACTTCCGTGGGGTTTTCCTCCCCATCGAGGGCAGCGGCGGGACAGAGATCACGACCCTCACCGAGTTCTTCGCGTGCGACAAGCTGCGCGACCTCGACACGCTCCTGCTCGCCGGCGACACCGACCTCCTGGCCGACGACCTCGGCGACCGTCTCGCCGCCCTGCTCGAAAACGGATGCCCCGACAACCCCGGTTAGCGTCTTCGCGAACTCTCTCGGCGATGGTTCGATTCGAGGGAGGCATCCTGCGGTGGCGCAGTGGCTGGCGGAGCGGTGCGCCGGCCGAGCTTGTGGCGCTGGGTTGGAGCCGGATTGTGGCCAGATTGCAGACGGTGCCGCCGGGTGTGGCGCTTGCCGCTGTCGACTGCCGGGTGGGGGCGGCGCCAACGCGCCCCGCGTGAGCGTTCGCAGGTCCCCAGGCACAACTCCTTCTTCGCAGGTCCCGCCACAACCCCTGGGCGCCACGGGACGGTCCTGGTGATGCGGTCGCGCAACGGTCTCGACGTGGAGGGGAACCGCATCCCGCCTACGGCTGCGGTGTAGGAGGCTCGGTTGGATCTGGCGGAGGTGGCGGCGGCGGCGGAGGCGGCGGTGGCGG
>JACCXR010000459.1 GCA_013696915.1 Euzebyaceae bacterium | reverse complement strand
CGCAATGACTCGTCGAGGGGGGTGCTCGGCCGCTGACCGGCACCCCCTCCGCGTTGCGACAGGATAGGAGATGCGATGCTGAAGGTGATCAACGGGATCATCGCGGTGGTCGCCGGCGTCGGCGGCGCCCTGGTCCTCTACTGGGGCCTGAACGCCCTGGTCGAGCGCCTTCCGGAACGGTCGGAAGAGCGGATCAAGCCGTACGTCTTCATCGGTCCCGCATTGGTGATGGTGACGATCTTCCTCGTCTATCCCGCCGTGCGAACCATCTACCTCGCCTTCTTCGACGCCTCGTCGGAGAACTTCGTCGGGTTCACCAACTTCGTGGAACTGGCGAGGGACCGGGACATCCGCGTCATGATCGTGAACACGCTGCTGTGGATCATCTTCGTCCCGGCCATCAGTGTGTCGATCGGCCTCGCCGTCGCCGTGCTCGCCGACAAGTTGCGGGCCCGCGGCGAGAAGCTCACGAAGTCGATCATCTTCCTGCCGATGGCGATCAGCTTCGTCGGGGCGAGCACGATCTGGCGGTTCGTCTACGACGCGTCCAAGCCCGCCGGCACGGAGCAGATCGGCCTGCTCAACGGGATCTGGACGGCGTTCGGCAACGACCCCGTGGGCTGGCTCCAGGTCCGCACCGGCAGCTTCAACGACTTCCTGCTGATGATCATCATGGTGTGGCTCCAGGCGGGCTTTGCGATGGTCCTGCTGTCCGCGGCCATCAAGAACGTCCCCGACGAGACCATCGAGGCCGCGCGGATCGACGGGGCGACCGAGCGCCAGATCTTCTGGCGGGTCACCGTGCCGCAGATCTGGGCCACGCTCACGGTCGTCTTCACCACGATCGTGATCGGAGTGCTCAAGGCCTTCGACATCGTCTACGTGATGACCGGTGGGAACTTCGAGACCGACGTGATCGCGAACCGGTTCTTCACAGAGCTGTTCAGCTTCCGGCAGAACGGCCGGGCGGCGGCGATCGTCGTCGTGCTCATCATCGCGGTCATCCCGGTCATGATCCTCAATATCCGCAGGTTCCGCGCCGAGGAGGCCAGGTAATGAGCACCTCTCTGCCGACCGCTCAGCACACCGGCACCCGGCCTGCGGGAAAGGAGGCGGAACGCGGAGGCAGGGGCACTGCGCCGAAGGGCGGCCTGGAAGGTCGCCGCACGGTCGTCAAGGTCGTGCTGTTCCTGATCTGCCTGTTCTGGATCGTCCCGGCCTTCGGGCTGCTCGTCACGTCGTTCCGGCCGCCCGACGCGGTCCGGACGAGCGGATGGTGGACGCTCTTCGTGCGACCCGCCGAGTTCGCCGACATGACCCTTGCCAACTACCAGGCCGTGCTCGACGCCGGCATGGGGAACTCCTTCGTCAACAGCCTGGTCGTGGCCGTCCCCGCGACCGTCATCCCGATCCTGGCGGCGGCGTTCGCGGCCTACGCGTTCGCGTGGATGCGCTTTCCCGGGCGCGAGACGCTGTTCTTCTGCATCGTCGGCCTGATCGTGGTCCCGTTGCAGGCATCGCTCGTGCCCCTGCTGCAGATCTACAGCCGCGTCGGGCTCACAGGGCAGTTCGCCGCCCTGTGGCTGGCCCATACCGGCTTCGGGATGCCGCTGGCGATCTACCTGCTGCGCAACTACATGGGGTCGCTGCCCCGCGAGATCCTCGAGTCGGCGAAGGTCGACGGCGCCAGCCACTTCCAGGTGTTCTGGAAACTGATGATCCCGCTGTCGGTCCCGGCCCTCGCCGCCTTCGCGATCTTCCAGTTCCTCTGGGTCTGGAACGACCTGCTGGTGGCGCTGATCTTCCTCGGTTCCGGCGACAACCAGGTCGTGACGATCGCGCTGAGCGAGCTGATCGGGTCGCGCGGCCAGGACTGGCACCTGCTGACCGCCGGTGCGTTCATCTCGATGATCATCCCGCTGATCGTGTTCTTCTCGCTCCAGCGGTACTTCATCCGCGGCCTGACCGCCGGCTCCGTCAAGGGCTGAGCCGCCCATCTCCCGTCGGGTTGCCCCGGCCGGTGCACTGCCCGGGCCGGGGCACACGCCCGGCCGGGGCGGCGCCGACCCACGGTCCTTCCGCCAGCCCGCGAGCCCGCCCGACGGAGAGCCGCTTTCGTGTACCAGCCCGCCGAGCACATCCTCTGGGACGCCTGGTTCGTCGAGATGGACGGCATCCACCACGCCTACTACCTGCAGGCGCCCAAGGGCCTCGCCGACCCGGAGCAGCGCCACGCCATGGCCGAGGTCGGGCACGCCGTCTCCCGGGACCTCGTCACCTGGGAGGAGCGCGGCACCGCCTTCTCGCAGGGCCGGCCCGGCTCCTTCGACGACGGGTCCGTCTGGAGCGGCAGCGTCGCCGTCCACGACGGGCTCGCCCACTTCTTCTACACCGGCATCTCCCGCGCGCACGGCTACACCCTGCAGCGCATCGGACACGCGGTCTCCGACGACCTCGACCGCTTCGTGCGCGTCACGACCGAACCGATCCTCGACGCCGACCCCGCGTGGTACGAGACGACCGGCGGCCCCGACGGCAACCTCCACTGGCGCGACCCCCATCCGGTCATCGTCGACGGGCGGGTCCACCTCTACATCACCGCCCGCTCCAACCGCGGTCCCTGGGACGAGCGCGGCACGATCGCGCTGGCCACGAGCGACGACTGGCGGCACTGGATCGTCCATCCCCCGGTCGCCGAACTCGGGCACTTCTGGATGATGGAGGTCCCCCAGGTGCTCGAACGCGCCGACCGGTGGTGGCTGGTGGCGTCGGCGTCAGCCGCCTGGCATTCGCATCGCCGGCGCGGCGCCGGCGCCGGAGACGCCCACGGCGGCCTTGTGGTCTATGTCGCCGATGCGCCGACGGGGCCCTACCGACCGGCGCGCGACGCGTTCCTGCTCGGCGACCCGCTTGGCTCCCACTACACCGGCAAGATCGTCGCCACGCCCGACGGCGACCGGTTGGTCGCCTCGCGCTTCCTGGACGCCACGGGGGCCTTCGTCGGCGAGCTGTCGGATCCGCTGGACGTCGAGTGGCGGGCCGACGGGCCGCACATCGATGCTGCCGGCCTCCCGCGGGGCGGGTGACCGTCCCGGAAGCGGAGGGTCGTTGTAGGAGTGCATAACTGTGACCTAGAGTGGCAAGTATATTGAGGAGGGTGACGGTCAAGTGGAGATCGAGGCACTGGTCGCGCGTGAGCTGCTCGACTCGCGCGGGAATCCGACCGTCGAGGTGGACTGCCTGCTCGTCGACGGCTCCGTCGGACGCGCCGCCGTCCCGAGCGGCGCGTCGACCGGGGCTTTCGAGGCCGTGGAACTGCGCGACGGCGACGGCGACCGCTATCTCGGCAAGGGGGTGCTGCGGGCCGTCGCGAACGTCTCGGACGTCATCGGTCCGGCCCTGGCCGGACAGGACGCGACGGACCAGCGGGCGGTCGACGCGACCCTGCTGGAACTGGACGGCACCGACGACAAGTCGGGGCTCGGCGCGAACGCGCTGCTCGGCGCCAGCCTCGCCGTCGCCAAGGCCGCGGCCGCCTCGTGCCAGCTGCCCCTGTACGCCTACCTCGGCGGCCCGAACGCGCACCTGCTGCCCGTGCCGATGATGAACATCCTCAACGGCGGGGCGCACGCCGACTCCAACGTGGACTTCCAGGAGTTCATGGTCGCTCCGGTCGGCGCGCCGAGCTTCCGCGAGGCGGTGCGGATGGGCGCGGAGATCTATCACCGCCTCAAGGGCGTCCTGCGCGCCAGGGGCCTGTCGACGGGTCTTGGCGACGAGGGCGGGTTCGCCCCTGACCTCGGGTCGAACACCGCCGCCCTGGACCTGATCCTCGAGGCGGTCGAGGCGGCGGGCTACGAGGCGGGCGCGGACGTGGCGCTCGCGATGGACGCCGCCGCGTCGGAGTTCCATTCCGACGGCCGCTACCGCCTGGAGGGTGAGGGCCGGGAACTCACCTCCGAGGAGATGGTCGACTTCCTCGCCGGGCTCGTCGAGCGCTACCCGATCGTGTCGGTCGAGGACGGCATGGCCGAGGACGACTGGGAGGGCTGGGCGGCGCTGACGGCGCGCATCGGGGACCGGTGCCAGGTCGTCGGCGACGACCTGTTCGTCACCAACACCGACCGGGTGCGGCGCGGCATCGCGGAACGGTCCGCGAACAGCGTCCTGATCAAGGTCAACCAGATCGGCACGCTCACCGAGACGCTGGAGACGATGGAGGTGACGCACCGCGCGGGGTGGACCTGCATGGTGAGCCACCGTTCCGGCGAGACCGAGGACACGACCATCGCCGACCTCGCCGTGGCGACCAACGCGGGGCAGATCAAGACGGGCGCGCCCGCGCGCAGCGACCGGGTCGCGAAGTACAACCAACTCCTCCGCATCGAGGGCCTCCTCGGCGACGCCGCCCGCTACGCCGGGCCGCGGGCGTTCCTCCGCGGCCCGGTCCCGACCGGCGGCGCCGGAGCGTCGTGACCGGCCGGCGCCGACCTCCTCCGGGCCCCCGCCGGCGACGACGCCGAGGGCGGCTGCGCCGGTCCGCGGCGGGGGATCGGCTCTCTCTCCTCGCCGTCGTCGTCCTCGTCGTGGTGCTGCTCGGCGCGATGGCGGTCCGGCCGCTGCAGAGCTACACCGCGGCGGCGGCGCGGGTGGACGAACTCACCGCGACGCAGGAGCGGCTCGAAGCCGGCGTCGACGAGCTCTCCGAGCGCCGTGCGGCGCTCGAGGACCCTGAGCAGCTTGAGCTCCTCGCACGGGAGGAGCACGGCCTCGTCCGCCCCGGTGAGATCCCCTACGTCGTCGTGACCCCCGAGCCCGAGGACCAGCAGATCCGCCCCCGGCCGCCCGAGCCCGACCCCCGGACCGACGGGCCCTGGTACCGGCGTTTGACGGACGCGGTGCGCGAGCTGTTCGGCTGACCGCTCGCGGCGCGACCTGCAAGCCCGGGTCTGACCGCTCGCGGCGCGACCTGCAAGCCCGGTCCGCGCCGCGTTGCGGCGATCGACGCCGCCCGCCATGGTGGACGGCGTGGAAGACGCGCTCCGGCCCGCCGCAGACGCCTCGTACGAGGCCCAGCTCGCCCGCCCTGCGATCGGCGACCGCGACGCGGCGCTCGCGACCCGCATGATCGGCCGGCCGCTGCGCGGGCGCTCCGCCGTGGCGGTGCGCTGCGGTTGGGGACTGCCCGCGGTCGTGCGCGTGAGCCCCCTGCTCGACGACGGCACGCCGTTCCCGACCCTGTTCTGGCTCACCTGCCCGATCGCCAACCGCCACGTCGGGCGGCTGGAAGCCGAGGGGGCCATGGTCGGCCTCAACGACCGGCTGGCCGCCGACGCCGACTTCGCGGAGGCGTACGCTGCCGCCGGCCGGCGCTACGTCGCGGCCCGCGACGCCCTCGGCGGACGGCTGCCACGAGATCCCGCCGCCGGCGGGATGCCCGCGCGGGTGAAGTGCCTGCACAGCCTGTACGGCCACCACCTGGCGACCCGCGACAACCCCGTCGGGGCGTGGGTGGGGGAGCGGATCGAGCCGATGGCCTGCCCGCACCCCTGCGTCACCCTGCCCGAGGCCGAGGAGCCCGCCGCATGACCCGCGTCGCCGCCGTTGACGTCGGCACCAACTCCGTCCGCCTGCTCGTCGCCGAACCGGGGGAGCCGCTCCGCAGCCTCGAGCGTGCGATGCGCATCACCCGGCTCGGCGCCGGCGTGGACGCGACCGGCCACCTCGACGACGGCGCCCTGGCCCGAACGCTCGACTGCATCGGCGACTACGCCGACCGCTGGCGCGCGCTGGGCGCCGAGCGCGTGCGCATCAGCGCCACCAGCGCCGTCCGCGACGCCGCGGACCGCGACCGGTTCTTCGACGGCGTGCGCGCGCGCGCCGGGGTGGACGCGGAGGTGCTGTCCGGCGACGAAGAGGCGACGACGGCGTTCCGGGGCGCGACGGCAGCGGTGGAGGGGGAGGTCCCCTACCTCGTCCTCGACATCGGGGGCGGTTCCACCGAGTACATCCGCGGCGTCGACGTCCCCGAGGCCATGACCAGCCGCCAGCTCGGGTGCGTGCGGCTGACCGAGAGGTGCCTGCCGACCGACCCGCCGACCGCCGACGAGATCCAGGCGGCGTACGAGCTGGTCGACGCCGAGCTCGACGTCGTCGACGGGCTGGTGGCCCCTGGCTCGGCGCGGACCCTGGTCGGCGTGGCGGGGACGGTGACGACGCTGGCGGCGCTGTTCGTCGGCCTCGAGGTCCACGACCCCGAACGCGTCCACTCCACCCGCATCCCGATCGACCAGGTGGTCGCTCTGACCGGCAGGCTCGCCGTCATGCCGGTCGCCGCGCGGGCGGCGCTGGGCCCCATGGCGCCCGGCCGCGAGGACGTCATCGTCGGCGGCGCGCTGATCCTGACCCGGACGATGGAGCGGTTCCAATTCGCCGACGTGCTGGTCAGCGAGTCCGACATCCTCGACGGTCTCGCCCTCGGACTGCTGGAGGGCTGAGCTGGTTTCGGGTCAGCCGGCGGGCGTGCGCGCCGCCCCGACCACGTGGGTGACGGGCACGTCGTAGGCGCGTTCCACCCGCCTCGGCAGGTCCATGCGCATCCACTTCGACGGCCCGGAGGGCAGCGTCGACAGGATGATCTCGTCGAAGGGCGGCTCGCGGCGGAGCACGTCACCGATCGCCTCGATGGGCCGGAAGTCACCGACCTCGCCGGTGACCTCGACCCCGAGTTCGGAGAACTGCTCGATCGCGTGCTGGAGCCGCTCGTGCGCGAGCCGGACGTCGGAGTCCTCATCGTGGGCGTGCCACGACGCCCCGGACGAGGCCGGGACGAGGACGTGGATCTCGGCGTCCCCGGCGGCGGCCCGGTCCCGCACCGTCGCGAGCAGCTGCTCCCCCCCGAGCGTCAAGTTGGCGACCACCAGGTACCGGGCCATGACCTTCCCCTTTCGCCGCGGGCGGGCCCGAGCGTAACCCGCCGGCCGCGGGCGCGGGCGCCGCTCAGTCGAGGCTGCGGTACATCGCCTTCACGAGGTCGCCGCGGGTCACGATGCCGACGACGCGCCGGTCGGAGTCCAGGACCGGGACCCTGGACACGTCCCGGTCGACCATGATCGTGGCGACGTCCTCGACGATGGCGTCCTCGCCGACCGTGGCGGGCTCGGACTCCATGACCTCGCCGACCGTCCGGCCGAGCGCGTGTTGGAGTTCCTGCTCGTACCGGCGCTTCTCGCCGGGCAGGGTCAGGTAGGCGCCGAACAGCTCGACGGTCGTGGGGCCGTGGAGGCGGGCCTCGGAGAGCAGCAGGTCGCTGTCGTCGAGCAGCCCGACGAGCCGGCCGTCGGCGCCGACCACGGGAGCGCCGCTGATGCCCCGCTCGGCGAGGACCCGCACCGCGGCCTCGATCGAGTCGTCGGGGGAGACGGTGACGACCGGGGCGCTCATGACGTCGGCGACCGGCAGGGTGCGTGGCATG
>JACCXR010000454.1 GCA_013696915.1 Euzebyaceae bacterium | reverse complement strand
GGTGTCGGGGTCGGGGTGGGTGGCGTCGGGGGTGGCGGGGGCGGCGGCGGCGGCGGGGGCGGAAGGGCGTTCGGGTCGCTGCAGCGGCTGAACCAGATGTCGCCGACTCGCTCGCTGACGGTGTAGTAGCCGCAGCCGTCCGCGGCGTACGTGACGGCCTCCCCCTGCGGCTCCGGGGCGACGGGCACCGCGGTGGCCGGCCAGGACGCCAACTCCCGCAGGGGTGCCCCCGCGACCGGCGCGACGTACTCGAACAGGTCGGTGTACGTGCGCACCAGCACCCGGCCCGCGCGGGCCTCGCCGCCGGTCACCAGCCCCGGGCGCGGCAGCGGGACCGTGCCGTGCGCCGTCAACTGCCCGCTGGCGAAGCCCGCGGCCGCGTAGAGCTCCGGCGGCCCGGACGGCGTCCCGTCGGCGTCGCGTTCCACCTTCGTGAGGATGTGGGGCACGCCCGCGTCGTCGACGATCAGAGCCTCGGCGTTGTGCGCGCCGTGCGGGTAGCGCAGCGTGATCAGGTCCGCGGCGACGACTCCGGCGGGGACGCCTGCCGACAGGTCGGGTTCGGGGAAGCGCCAGATCCGGATGCTCGAGCGCCGGCTGGAGTTGTCGCCGATGTCGGCGACGTACAGGCAGCGGCTCGCCGACCCCGCCGTGCAGGGGGCGATGGCGAGCGACTCGGCGTCGAGCGCGGGGTCGGCGGTGAATGCGATCCGGCCGATGGTCTCGCCGTTGGTGCGGACGGCCCACACGTGCCGGGTGTCGGGGTGGTCGTTGAGCAGGTAGAGCACGCCGGGATTGCGATACCCGGCCGCCAGCCCGCTCGCCTCGGGGATCATCGCGGCGTCGAAGGTCCCGACCTTGACGGGGGCCTCGTAGGTGACGTCTGCAGCGGCCGGCTGCGGACCGGCGAGGACCGCGGTCACGACGACGATCGGAAGGGACATGAGCAGCCGGAGAGATCGCACTGAGTAACCCTACCCACATTCCGGAAACTCGCCGCCACCTCCCGGCTACCGACTGCGTCCGCGCACAGCGGCGGGATGGCGTCTGCTGAGGTCTGCGCCGTTCGTTCGTTGAGTGCGAGATCGACGACCGCGAGCTCGAGAGCGTCTGTGCGGGCTTTGGTAGGCGGCGCCGACGTTGAGCGATCTGCCCGGCGGTGGGCCGCGACCCCCCGGCGTGCCGGACCCGCCACCCCGGGATCAGCCGCCCACCCCCCGGATCAGCCGGCCACCCCCGGATCAGCCGGCCCGGACGAGGTACTGGGGGACGGTGCCGAGCACCCGCTCAGTCGCCGGCATGGCCAGCAGCCGGGCCCACTCGACGTCCCGGAGCCGTTCCAGCCGCGGAGCCGGCCAGCCCGCCGCCTCGACCGCGGTGACGACCTTGTCGGGGTGGGTGCCGGCGCCCAGCGGGAGCGTGTCACGGATACCCGGGTCGTACTCGGCGTGGTGGCCGGGCGGGATGCGTCGCAATCGGCGGATGAGCGTCCGCGCCTGCTGGCGTCTCGCCTGGGCGGGATCGGCTCCGCCCCAGAGCCCCTCGAAGGACAGCAGCCGCCCGGCCGGCGCGACCGACCGCCAGGCCGCCAGCGCGGCTCCCGGGTCAGGCAGGGTCCACAGGAGGTGGCGCTCGGTCACCGCGTCGAACGGGCCGCCGGGCGGCTCGTGGGCGGGGCCCTGCACGACCGCCACGTCGACCCCGGCGCGCCCGGCGGACTCGGCGAGCCTGGCGAGCATGCCCGAGGACAGGTCGACGGCCGTGACCTCGTGCCCGAGCCGGGCCATCGCGATCGCGAGGAAGCCCGTCCCGGCGCCGACGTCGAGGACCCGTGCCGGCGGCGGAGGCAGGTGCGCGGCGAGTGCCGCGGTCCAGGCGGCCCGCTCGGCGGGCGTGCCCGGTCCGTGCCCGGGGGCCAGGTCGTAGGTCGCGGCGTCCGCGTCCCAGTACTCGCGGATGGTGTCGATGAGTTCCACGGGGATCCTCTTCGTCCTCGGCTCGGCGCGGTCGGCCCCGCCACTCCGGAGCCGTCGCACACGGCTTGCAGGAGTGTACCGAGCGGGGCGCCCGCCGGACCGCGCGGAGAGGCGCCCGGCCCGCCGTTCGGGTCCGGGTCGGACTACCGCCGGGCCGCGATCCCCGTCCCGGTCGTCGGCGTTGCGGCGACCGGGACCGTGTCCTCGATCCCCACGGCGTGGTCGACCGAGGGCCGCCCCGGTCCCAGCAGGACCACGCCGAGGAGGGCGGCGATCAGGGCGAGGTCGAGTTCCGCTCCGGGCAGCGGAGAGCCGGACGGTGCGATGATCCCTAGGTCGACCTTCACGAGCAGGGTCGCGACCACGAGCTGGATCGCGAGGAGCAGGGCGATGATGCGCGACAGGCCGCCGACGATGAGCAGGACCCCGCCGACGAGCTCGAGGAACGTGACCGCGTAGCCGAAGAACACCGGCGCGGGCACGCCGAGGCCGGCGAGCATGTCGTTGCCGAAGCCGGCGGGACCCATCTGGGTCAGCTTCTGCCAGCCGTGGGCGACGAAGACCAACCCGGTGACGACGCGCAGCACGACCGGAGCCGCTGCGGAGAGCCGATGCAGCGGGGACAGCGATAGGGCGCGCATTAGATGACCTCCTGAGGTTGACTGTGCCATTCAACGACCGGCCCGGCTCGCCCGCCCCCGAACGGTCACCCAGGTGACCATGACCCAGCGGCGTGTGGTTGCCCGGTGAGACTACCGGCAGGACCGACGAGGGGATCGCAGGTGACCAACGGGACGGTGGCGCGGCGCTCGAGCCCGCACGCGTTGTGGATGGCGCGCGCGATGGCGCGCAACGACCTCAGCCCGCTCGCTCCCGAGGACCTCCCACGGCTCGAGGCGATCTGCTCGCCGCGCGCCGTGCGCTCCGGGACCGTGCTCCTGACCGCCGGCGAGGACGTCAGCTCGGTCCTGGTCGTGCGGCACGGGGAGATCCACCTGGCGGCCCGGTCCACCGTGCTGAGACGGCAGACCGTCGCCGTCGTCCGGGCGGGCGGCGTCGTCGGCGACATCCCGATGCTCTGCGACAAGCCGATGCCGTTTGACGCGATCACAGCTCGTGACACTGTGGTCCTCCAGCTGGACCGCGGTCGGCTGGTGGAGCTCCTGCGCACGTCGCCGACGATCTCGCTGCGGTGGACCACGTCGGTGGCGCGCCGCCTCGAGGAGAACCAGCAGCGCATCCTCGCCATGCTCACGATGGACCTCACGGGGCAGGTCGCGACGCTCCTGCTCGACGA
>JACCXR010000188.1 GCA_013696915.1 Euzebyaceae bacterium | reverse complement strand
GCCGCGATGCGCGGCGCCTCGGACAGCAGCTGCGCGTACTGTGGCCCTCCACGTGGAAATGCGCCCCGAGCGGTTCAGTGTCCTCCGGCGCGGCAAGCCTTCCGCAAGCCCGTCGCCTGGGTGCCTGACCGCAGCGATGACGAAGGAGTGATCAGCACGATGTCGGACTACCAGCTGTTCATCGACGGCCAGTACTGTGAGGCCGTGTCGGGCGAGACGTTCGCCACGCTCGACCCTTCGACCGGCGAATCCCTCGGGACGGTCGCGAAAGCGCGGCCCGAGGACGCGGCCCGTGCCGTCGACGCCGCCAGGGCGGCCTTCGACGACGGCCGCTGGTCGTTCAAGCGCGGGTCGGAACGGGCGGCAATCCTTTCCGCCGTTGCCAAGGGCATCAAGGACCGCATGCCGGAGCTGGCCGACCTGGAGTCACGCGACTCCGGCGCCACGCTTGCCAAGGCGAAGGGCGCCGACATCGGCGGCGCGATGTTCTGGTTCAAGACCATGGGCGAGTTCGCCACCCGCCTCGACGAGCCCGAACCGCTGCCGCAGACGATCGCGCCGGGACCGTCGTACAACTTCCTCAAGCGCGACCCCGTCGGGGTGTGCACCGCGATCATCCCGTGGAACTTCCCCCTGCAGATGGCGTCGTGGAAGATCTCCATGGCGCTGGCCGCCGGCAACACGATCGTGCTGAAGCCCGCCCCAGAGACGCCGTGCACGGCGGCCCGGCTCGGCGAGATCCTGGCCGAGGCCGGGGTCCCCGACGGCGTCGTGAACATCATCCAGGGGCCGGGCCCGGGCACAGGCGAGGAGCTGATCAGCAACCCGAAGGTCGATAAGGTGTCGTTCACCGGCTCCACCGAGGTCGGCAAGCAGATCATGCAGATGGCCGCCGGCACGGTGAAGAAGACGACGCTCGAACTCGGCGGCAAGTCGGCCCAGATCGTCCTCGACGACGCCGACATGGAGCTGGCCGTCGACGGCGCGCTCTACGCGATCTTCTTCCACGCGGGCCAGGTCTGCACCGCCGGCAGCCGCCTGCTCGTCTCGGAGGCGCGCCACGACGAGTTCGTCGAGCGACTCGTCGAGCGTGCCGCCGCGATCACCGTCGGGCCGGCGACCGCCGACGGCGTCACCATGGGGCCGCTCGTCAGCCAGAAGCAGCTCGACACCGTCCTGGGCTACATCGAGACGGGCGTCAAGGAGGGCGCGACCGTGGCGACCGGCGGCGAGCGCCTCACCGGCGACGGCCTGGACCGGGGCTTCTTCGTCGCCCCGACGATCTTCACCGACGTCACCCCCGACATGGCGATCGCCCAGGAGGAGATCTTCGGCCCGGTCCTGGCGGTGCTGCCCTACACCGATCCCGACGACGCGGTGCGGATCGCCAACGGCACCCGCTACGGGCTGGCCGCCGGGGTGTGGGGCAGCCCCGCGAAGGCGATCAAGATCGCCGACCGGCTGCAGGCCGGGACGGTGTGGGTCAACGACTGGCACCTGCTGAACCCGAAGTACCCGTTCGGCGGGTACAAGCAGTCCGGGATCGGTCGCGAGCACGGCATGCTCGGCCTGCTCGAGTACACCGAGGCGAAGCACGTCCACGTCGCGATCGACGCCAACCGCCGCACCCACCGGTGGTTCGACATGACGGTGCCGCGAGCCTGAGCCGGCGGGGCGGTGGCCGCACCGGCCGCGACCGCCGCCGGGGTGGCCGCCATGGGCAGCACGCCGCGGCCACGCACGCGACTACGCTGTCCACAGGCCACGGCCCGCCGGGGCTGTCGCCCGGAAGCGGCGGCGCGATGCTCCGGCGATGACACGAGGAGGCGACCGATGGCGGCACCCGCGCAGACGACCGGGCTCACCTACGACGACCTGGCGTCCTTCCCCGACGACCGCCGGCGCCGGGAGCTCATCGGCGGTGAGCTCATCGTGACGCCGTCACCCCGCCCCCGCCACCAACAGGTCGTCGCGTATGTCACGACGGAGCTGATGCTCTACGTGCGAGCCCACGGCGGCAAGGTCTATCCGGCACCGCTCGACGTGTGCTTCGCCCACGACGACGTCGTCGAGCCCGACGTGTTGCTCCTCACCGCCGCGCACACCGCACGCGTCGAGGAGCGGTTCGTGCGGGGTGCGCCGGACATCGTGGTGGAGGTGTCGTCGCCGTCGACGCGCCGGCTGGAGCTGGGTCGCAAATTCGAGCTCTACGAGCGCTACGGCGTCCCCGAGTACTGGTACGTCGACCTCGACGCCGACCGCGTCGAGGTCTACCGGCTGGTGGGCGAAGAGCGCTACGACGCACCTGAACTCCTCCTCCGGGCGGGCGTGCTCACCTCGCCGCTGCTGCCGGGACTCGCGCTCCCGGTCCACGACCTGCTCGGCCCACCGGAGGAGGAGACCGCATGAGCGAGCTGCCGCTGCACGGCGTG
The DNA here is from genome assembly GCA_013696915.1 of Euzebyaceae bacterium. Lineage (GTDB taxonomy): Bacteria > Actinomycetota > Nitriliruptoria > Euzebyales > Egibacteraceae > JACCXR01. The sequence goes on along the minus strand of JACCXR010000188.1, from coordinate 1,687 downwards.
AGGGAGACGTTCGTCGACCCGGAGCCGGCGTCGGCGACCGGCGCGCTGGCGGACGCGCTGGCGGGGCCGGGCGACGACCGCTACGCGGTCGGGGCGGCGCTGCGCGAGACGGTCGCCGACCAGCCGACCTTCCTGGACGGGTGGGCGCACCTGGCGGCGTGGGCGCTCGACGCCGGCGACGCCGTGACGGCGTACGCGTTCGCCCGCACCGGCTACCACCGGGGCCTCGACCGCATCCGCAAGTCGGGGTGGGCCGGCCAGGGACCGGTGCCCTGGCGCCACGAACCGAACCGGGGGTTCCTCCGGAGCGTCCACGCGCTGATGCGCGCCGCCGCGGCGATCGGGGAGATGGACGAGGCCCGGCGATGCCGGGACTTCCTGCTCCAGCTCGACCCGGCCGACGAGCAGGGCGTCGCCGCGCTCGACCTCGAGGCGCTCCACACCCGCTGACCGGGTCACCGGGTCACGCGGCGAGATCGGCGACCTCGACGGCGGCTCGTGACCCGCATGGGGTCCGGGTCACGCGGATGCCCGCCGGGATGCGCTCCCGGAGCGCAGCGACGTGGCTGATGATCCCGACCAGCCTGCCGCCCTCCCGGAGGCGTTCGAGTTCGACGATCGCGTTGTCGAGCGCGTCCGCGTCCAGCGACCCGAAGCCCTCGTCGACGAAGAGCATGTCGAGGTGGACGCCCCCGGCGTGCTGCTGCACGACGTCGGCGATCCCAAGCGCCAGCGCGAGCGACGCCTGGAACGTCTCGCCACCGGACAGTGACCCGACCTCGCGTTCGACGCCGGTCCAGGCGTCGCCGACCACCAGGGACAGGCCCGACGCCGCCCCGTGGCGGGCCCGCTCGTCGCTGTGCCGCACCGAGTACCGGCCGTCGGTCATGGCCAGCAGGCGCTGGGTCGCCGCGTCGGTGATCTCCTCGAGGAAGGCCGCGAGCACGTACCGCTCGAGCGACATCCGCCGGGCGGTGCCGGCGCCGTGGCAGACGTCGGCGAGCCGGCGCACCCGCTCGGCGTCCGCGCGCAGGGGGGCGAGGTCGGCGAGCCCCGCCGCGTGCTGCTGCGCGAGCAGGCCGAGGTCGGCCGCCGCCCGGTCGACGACGTACAGGCGGCTGCAGGCCGACTCGAGGACCTTGTCCGCGTCCTCGCAGTCGCCGCGCAGGCCGTCGAGGTCGGGCGGGTCCGGCAGGTCGACGAGCTCCGGCTCGGAGAGCGTCGCGCGGGCGGTGTCGCGCCGCCGGTCGTGCGCGGCGATGTGGGCGCGCCACTCGGCCTGCCGGTGCTCGGGCGCCGAAGCCGCCTCCGCTTCGGCCGGGCCCGCGAATCCCTGACCGGCCAGGACGGCGCGGAGCTGCCGGGCGCACGACTCCTCGGTGACGGCCGCCGACCGTTCCGCGTCGCCGGCGTCGGAGAACGCGGCGAAGAGGGTGATCAGGCGCTCGACCTGCCGGGCGGTGTCGACGACGTCGACGTCCGCTCCGAGCGCCGCGATGACGACCTCCGCCGCGTCCGCGGCCCGGGCGGCGGCCCGGTCGGCCGCGTCGTCCGCCCGGCCGGCCAGCCGCTCAAGCTCCTCGGCGCCAGCACACGTGCCGTCGCGTTCGGCGGCGAGTTCGTCGAGGCTGGCCGCGAGCGCCGGGCAGCCCTCCGCGGCGGCGGCCGCCTCGGCGAGCGCGGCCTG
>JACCXR010000429.1 GCA_013696915.1 Euzebyaceae bacterium | reverse complement strand
GTCAAGGACCGGGGCGCGGGCCAAGGACACGAAGGCAAAGGTCGGATTCAACTCGAACAGGGCACGGTGGAATGGATCCTCCACGAAGCGGTCGACCGAGAACATGACCCCGGAAAGGTAGAACAGGATCCGAAATGCGTGCGGGAGGACGTTCTGAAGGTCCCTGAACCGGTCGGCGGCGCGGGCGAAGACGAATGCGCCTCCCAGGTTGAAGAGGGCTTGCGCCGCATAGATCGGCAGCAACAGCAGCCAGTCCAAACCGGGCCGCTCGCCGGTGACCAATCCCATCAAGATGATGATCAGCAGCATCGGCAAGAAGGCCAGCGCCCGGTTCACGACCGTGGAGATGACGAGCAGTGCGCGCGGGAACTGGATCGACCGGATCAGGCCCTGGTTGGACACGATGGTGTTCGCGCCCGCGATCATTGAGCGCTGGGTGAACTGGAACGTGAAGACGCCGATGGTCAGGAAGGTCAGGAAGTTCTCGACCCCCCTGCTGGTGTTGAGGATGACGCCGAAAATGAAGTAGTAGATCCCGACCAGCATCATCGGGTTCAGCAGATGCCAGAGGTTGCCCAGAACGGTGTTCATGTTCTGAGCCTTGAGGTCCCCGAGCGGCACGACCACGGCGAACTCGCGCCGGTTCCACATGTCGCGCAGGTAGTCGCGCAACGGGGTTCGGCCGCCGAGGCGAATCAGCCCAGCGGCGGGAGGAACGGAACTCATGTGCCGGACAGCCTCGCGATTGGTCTCAGCATTCGCATGGCGGTCGCTGCTCGACCGCCACGACCGAGGTCATGAGAATCGCCTCGCACGAGCCTCGGCGATTCACGACTCAGACGGGCTTCGAGGCACGAAGCCACCCCTCGGAACGCCTGCATCGGGCACCAGCCTACTGCGCCCCGCCCGTTCTCGAAAGAACGCCTGCTACGCTGCCACGCCCGAAGCACGACGTCGAGGATCCTCCTTGCCTGAGTGGACGTCGGCGGGGCGGTTGGGCAGCGGCAACCGAACCTTTTACCTGCGCCTGCCGCCCCCCGCATCCAGCCTGACCATCCGAGCACCGCGGCCGCTGTACGTGCCGCGGTTGCTTGAGCGACGCGGTCTGGCGGCCTACGAACCGGACACGCTCAGCTGTTTCCTCGCGGCGCTGGAAACCGTCGAGGGGCGCACCGTGTTCGACGTGGGCGCCAACGTCGGAGTGTTCGCGCTCGTCGCCGCCGCGCTCTCGGATCGCGAGGTGGTGGCTTTCGAGCCGACGCCGGAGCTGGCAAGGGTTGCCCGCGCGATCGCCGTCGACAACGGGCTGAACTACACGGTCGAGGAGCTGGCGCTCGGGGCTGCGGCCGCGACGGCTCACCTCCATCTGTCCGACACCACGGACAGCTCCAACTCCTTGCGCAAGGGCTTCCGGCCGTCGTCGGGCTCCATCACCGTCCCCGTCGAGACGCTTGACGGCTACGCGGCCAGGACCGGGCGTGTCCCGGCGCTGTTGAAGATCGACACCGAGTCGACAGAGCCGGATGTCCTTCGAGGTGCCGGGTCCCTGCTGGCGGAGCATCGGCCCTGGATCGTCTGCGAGGTCCTCGCCGGCCGGACGGAGGCCGATCTCGAGATGCTCCTGGAGCCGCTGGGCTATCGCTGGTTCCAGATCGCGCCCGAGGTCCCTCTTCCACGCCGGGACCGCATCGTGGGCGACCCGGACTACCGCAATCTCAATTGGCTGTTCTGCCCGACCATCCCGGACGCCCGGTTCTGGAGCTCCATGGCTTCCTGGCAACAGGCGCTGGCCGCCTGCCGTCCATCACCGAGTCGAGAGCGAGCACCCATGCGCCTTCCTGACCTCGTCGCCGGTCTGCGACGTTCCGCCGGGCGGCTCGGAAGACCGCCGACCGCGCCCGACCCGCGAGCCGGCGCGGCCTCCTCCCCTCCTGCGGCCTCCTCCCCTCCTGCGGCGCCGTCTCCGGGGCCCGCCGCCAAGGACCCCCACGTGATCGGCCCCGGCGCCCACGCCGCCAGAGTCCGAAAGGTTCAGGAGATGGTGAACCACGCCACCACTCAAAATCTGACCGTCGACGGCGTCTTCGGACCGAGGACCATCGCCGGCGTGAAGTTCCTGCAGCGGCGCCTCGAGCTGCCGCCGACCGGGGCCGCGGACGCGCTCACCCTGGTGCTCGGCCAGGCCCGCATCGAGGCACAGCTGCGCCGGGCGCACGAACCCCGCCGGTTCGACCTCGCCGTGCCGGCGAGCGGCGACGCCGGCGCCGCGCCCGCCCGCACCCTGCGCGTCACCGCGCCCAACTTCATGTACGTGCCGAGCCTGCTGCAGCGGGGCGGGTTGGCCGCCTACGAGCCCGACACGGTGGCCTGTTTCCTCGCGGCGCTCGCGGAACAGTCCGGCCCGGCGACGGCCTTCGACGTCGGCGCGAACGTCGGCGTCTTCGCGTGGGCGGCCGCCGCGGCGGGCGACTGGGAGGTCGTCGCCTTCGAGCCAACACCAGAGCTGGCCGAGGTTGCACGGGCCGTCGCGGCGGCGAATGACCTCCGGATCGATGTCGAGGAGATCGCCCTTGGAGCCGAGACCGGGACGGCGACGTTCTACCTGTCGGACGTGACCGACTCCTCGAACTCGCTGGCCAAGGGCTTCCGTCAGTCGACGAACACCTTGACGGTCCCCGTGGAGCGCCTGGACGACTACTGCGATCGGACGCAGCGGTACCCGTCCGTGCTGAAGATCGACACGGAGACCACCGAGCCGGACGTCCTGCGCGGCGCTCAGCGGCTCCTCCGCGAGCGCCGTCCGTGGATCGTCTGCGAGGTTCTCGGGGGCTATCGCGAGGACGACCTGACCGAGGCCCTCGCGCCCCACGGCTACAGCTGGTACCAGATCAGCGACGCGGCCGTGTTCGACGCCAGGGACGAGATCAAGGGCGACCCGGAGCACCGCGACAAGAACTGGCTGTTCGCCCCCGCCCCGCCGGCGGCGTCGTTCTGGAGCTCCCTCAGACTGTGGCGCGAGCGGCTGCAAGTGTGTGGGCCGCCGGGGGGCGGTTCTCCGTGAGGATCGCGGCCCACTGCTCACGGACGAGGTCGAGGCGGTAGCGGTCGCGGAGCTCGCCGCGTGCCTCCGCCGCCAGCGCCGCCCACCGGCCGGAGCGGGTCACATCGAGGATGCGCTCGGCCATCTCCTCGGGGCCGTCATGGAGCCACTGCTCGTCGTAGATCGTCTCGGCGCCGGGCCAGTGCCGGACCACCGGCACCGCGCCCGAGGCCATTCCCTCGGCCGGTGAGAGATGGAAGCTCTCGTCGTCGCTGGTGGACAGGACGAAGCCGATCTTGCGGAGCCACGCGCCCACGTCGGGGCCGAAGCTGTCGAACACGACGGCGTGCCGCAGGTGCGGCGAGGTCTGGATGCGGCGCAGGACCTGCCGATAGTGGTCCCGTTCCTCGTCGAGCTTCCAGATCCACCAGTACTCCCACGGCATCTTCGACTTCACGAAGAGCGTGCACCGCGGGTCGACTCGACGGACCGCTTCGAGCACGTCGAGGCCCAGGTCCAACCGCTTGCGGGCCGGCGCGATCCCGATCATGCCCAGGTGCACCGTGGCGCCGGGCAGCTTCGGCCGGTCGAGCAGCAGGTCGTCGACCCAGTTGGGAAGTGCGACAACCTTGCGGGCAGGCCAGCCCGTCATCGTGCGGGTGAGCTCGGCGTAGTGCGGGCTCACGCAGAGCACCTGGTCGACGGCGTCGATGTCGACCTGGGCGGGGTAGCCGGCGTACAGCTCGAACCGGTGGAGGCGGACGAGCAGCCGCTGGTGGGCCTGCTTGCGCCGGCTGTACCAGACGGCGTTCGGACCGCACCACTCGCAGATGACGACGTCGGCCCAGGCCAGCAGCTCCTCGCTCTGCCGGGGATCGTGGATCGCGAGCGCCGACCACTCGTCGACGCGGGCCTCGACGCCCGGGAGGGCCTGCAGGTAGTGCAGGACCGGGGTGAAGAACTTGAGGTCGTGGCCGGCGACGACCACCTTCAGCGGCGTGGCGCGCGCTGCGAGCGCCTCGACGCGCGGGAAGGCGCGGGCGAGGTAGCCCTGGAAGCGCTCGGCGGCCCGCGTGACGGTGAAGCGTTCGGCCGCCGCGCGGCAGGCCTGCGCCGCGGCGGGATGCACCGCCGGGTCCTGGACCGCCGCCTGCACGACGTCGAGCACGTCGGCGAACTGCTGGACGAAGAAGGGGTAGTCGCAGCCCAGGAGCTCTTCGTGCGCCGGCGTCCGGTTCAGCACGACCGGCAGCCCCTGCGCCCCGAACTCCAGCACCTTCGTCGACGTCTCGAGACTCGCGTCGAGCGCAGGGGAGCGCCAGCCGAGACCGATGTCGCACCCGGCGGCGATCGCCATCGCCTCCTGGCGGGGCCGCCCGCCGTGCCAGACGATCCCGGGTGTTGCCCGCAGCGCCTGGCCCATGCGCTCCGAGAACGCGGGGTTGTTGGGATCGTCGTGGATCTTGTCGCCGACCATGTGCAGCTCGGCGCTGATGCCCCTTTCCGCCAGCGCGGCGGGGATCTCCGTCATCTCCAGCGTGTTCCAGTTGGGGGCGAACTTGCCCGTGTACACGAGCTTGACCGGCTGGGCGAGTCCCACGGCCTCCCGGGGCGGGATGTCGGGGAGGTCCGGGATCACCGGGGGGAACAGGACACTGCGCCCGCACGCCGCCGGCACGGACGTCTCCAGGAAGGTCCGCAGTTCCTCCGTCTGGCACAGCAGGTAGCGGGAGGCGCGGGCGACGGCGGTCAGGTCCTCCACGTCGCCGGCCGTCAGGTCGTAGGACGAGTGCGGGATGTCGGTGAGGTAGGTCCACAGCCGCCCGCGCAGCGCCTGCTCGCCGATGACCCGTTTCACCAGGCGGTATCCGCGGAGGCAGATGAGGTCGAACGGCTGGCCCTGGTCGAGGCGCGTGAGCAGGGTCGCGGCCTGGTTCGGGCTGAGTGTCCGCGACAGGCCCGGCAGCAGCTCGTCCTCGAAGGGCTTGACGAGGGTCACGCCCGGGAGGGCGGCGATGGGGTCGGTCAGCCGCGTGGTGCGGATCGGCGCCTTGAGGAGGACGGTCACGCGGCAGCCGGCGCGCGTGAACGTCTCGGCGATCGACTGGAGCCAGATCGCCGACCCGTCGATGAGGTTGAGGTCGACGTCGCCGTAAAGCAGCGCCCGGACCGCCGGGACCCTCGTGGCCGCCGTCACCGGTCCGCCTCGGCCAGGCCGTACAGCGGGACGCCCGCCCGCGCCCAGGCACCGAGGCCGGTCGACGTGCCGGCCGGGTCGGTGGTCAGCTCCCGGTCGACCGCCAGGGCGCGATCCACGAGCGCCGCATCGGGCGAGAGCTCGCCGACGAACTCCTGGTCCGCCTTGCCGGTGTAGCCCACCACCGGCGCCCGGGAGCACTCGGCGCCGATCAGCAGGTCCTTCAGGAACGCGGGGCCGTACGTTCGTGCGGGGGACCACAGCGTGATCCAGGGGCTCGTCGCGGTCGCGATCAGGGGGTCCGGCTGCGGCGGGCGTTCGACGGCGGCGACCGCGAGGCCGACCCCTTCGAGCTCGGCCAGCGCGCGGGAGACTTCGGCGGCCGCACCGGGGGGCACGCCCACGACGACCTCGCGCGGGCGGTGGGTCTGGCCGAGCACCGAGGCGACGAGGGTGTCGACCGGAGTGCCGACGTCGAGGCGGACCAGGACGGACACAGCCCGCGCCTCTGTCGGATCGCTGTCCAGCCGGAGCGACCTCGCCAGTCCGCCGAGCTCGGCACGCGTGGTGCGGTCGTCGAAGAAGGCGCGGATGGCGGCCCTGGCTTCCATCCGTGACCTCGGCCCCTGTGCGGTGACCTCCTCGAGCACCCCGGCGACGTCGTCGCCCTCGCGGACGAACCGGACGTGGTCGCCCGCGGACCGGGCGAGCGCCTCGTTCGGTCCGCTGACCACCCACGCGCCGCACCCGAGCTGTTCGAGCGCGCGGAGCGGGACGCCGGAACCGGCCGGGGCCGTGAAGGGCGCGGCGAGGCACACCGCCGATTCGCGGTACAGCCTCGCCAGCCGGGACGGAGCCGCGATGCCGGCGGCGTGCGCCGATAATTCCGGCGGCACGCCGGGCTCCCCGGCGCGACCGTCGGGATCGCGCCCGATGCGCAGGCCGAGGGGGGCGGCCGCCTCCAACGCCCGGTGCAGCAGGCTGCCCGGCGCGTCGAAGGCTCCGACGTAGACGGGATGGGCCGGTCTGGCCGGGTCCAGGTCGACGGGGTTGTAGAC
>JACCXR010000428.1 GCA_013696915.1 Euzebyaceae bacterium | reverse complement strand
CCCCTCGCCGCCCGGGCTCGGGAGCGCCTGTCCCCCGCGGCCGCCGCCGACCGGACGCTCGCCGGCTGGGCCGCCGCCTCGTCCTGATCCTTGGAATCGCCTCCGCGGGCTCCGGCGATGCACGTCTCAGCAGAGCTCGGCGCCGTCGGCGGCGACGGTCCCGGGCTCGACCCTCGCGCCGGCGGCCACGCGCACCCCCGGGCCCAGGATCGCTCCGCGCACGTGCGCGCCCTCGCCGACAACGACGTCGTCGTGCAGCACCGCGTCGACCAGCCGGACCCGCGGTCCGATCACGCAGCGCGCGCCCACGACGGCCGCGTCCAGCACCGCCGAGGGGTCGACCGACGCGGAGTCGTGGACGGCCACCAGCCCTTCGCGGGGGACGAGACCGGGGGCGGCCGGCCACCGGCAGCGTCCCTGGAGCACCGCCCGGTGGCCGGCCAGGTAGCGCTCCGGCGTGCCGAGGTCCTGCCAGTACGCGTCGGAGGCCACGCCGAGGACCACCGCGCCGGCTTCCACGAGGCCGGGGAAGACGGCGCGCTCGAACGACAGCGGGCCGTCCTCCGGGAACGGGTCGAACGCGCGGGCCGCCAGGACGTACGTGCCGGCGTTGACGGTGTCCGCGGCCAGCGTCCCGGGCAACGGCTTCTCGACGAAGCGCTCGACCCGTCCGACCGCGTCGCAGACGACGACGCCGAAGCTCGACGTGTCGTCGACCCGGGTCAGCGCGATCGTCGCGACAGCCCCGGCGGCGCGGTGCCGGGACACCAGGCCGGCGTGGTCGAGGTCGGTGAGGATGTCGCCGTTGCAGACGAGCACCGGGTCACCGTCGGCCGCCCCGTCCTCCCGGAGCAGGCGCCGCGCGGCACCGGCGGTATCGAGCGGCGCCGCCTCGGTGACGACTCCGACCTCGACGCCCAGGTCCGGGCCAGCGTGCACCAGCGGATCGAAGGGGGCGGCATCCGCACCGACCAGTAAGGTGGCCCTCGTCACCCCCGCGGCCGCGAGGCCACGGAGCAGCCCGTGGGCGAACGGCGCACCCATGAACGGCACCAGCGGCTTGGGCCGGGTGTCGGTCAGGGGGCGCAGCCGGGTGCCCCTGCCCCCGGCGAGCACGACGGCGCGCATCCCCCGAGGCTAACGGCTGGGGCAGCGCCGGGGGGCTCGCGGCCGCCGGAGACGTCGGGGAGTCGGCGGCCGTCAGGCGTCGGCGGGCCGGCGGCCGAGCCCCGGTTCGCGGCCGTGGGGCGACGGCCGGTAGAGCTCACCGCGCTCGACGCCGTCGGGCAGGTAGCGCTGATCCACCCAGCCGGTGGGATCGTCGTGCGGGTAGCGGTAGCCGACCCCGTGGCCGAGCCGCCGCGCGCCCTTGTAGCTCGCATCGCGCAGGTGCGCCGGGACCGGCGCGTTGCCGAGCTCCGCGACCGCGTCGGCGGCCCTGCCGAGCGCCGCGGCGACGCTGTTCGACTTCGGCGCGAGGGCCAGATACAGCGCCGCCTCCGCCAGCGCGTACCGCGCCTCCGGCAGGCCGACGAACTCCAGGGCGTGGAACGCGGCGACCGCGACCTGGAGGGCGGCGGGGTCGGCGAGGCCGACGTCCTCGCCGGCGAGGATGACCATCCGACGTGCGAGGAAGCGCGGGTCCTCCCCCGACTCCAGCATCCGCACCAGCCAGTACAGCGCGGCATCCGGGTCGGAGCCGCGCATCGACTTGATGAAGGCGCTGACCTGGTCGTAGTGCTGGTCCGCCGCCTTGTCGTAGCGCAGGTGCGGCTGGGCGAGCGCCGCCCGGACCGCTGCGACGGTGACCGCGCCGTCCGCGATCCCCGCGGCCGCCTCCAGGCCCGTGAGGGCGACCCGTGCGTCGCCGTCCGCGGCGGCGACCAGGCCACCGACGGCGTCGGCGTCGACCTCCACGCCGGGCAGGCCGCGCTCGTCGGTCAGCGCCCGCTCGACGAGCGCGCGGATGTCGTCGTCGGCGAGCGGCTCCAGCCGGTAGAGCAGGCTGCGGGACAGCAGCGGGGCGTTCACCTCGAACGACGGGTTCTCGGTCGTGGCCCCGATCAGGACGACGGCGCCGTCCTCGACCCCCGGCAGCAGCGCGTCCTGCTGGGACTTGTTGAACCGGTGGATCTCGTCGACGAAGAGCACGGTCCGGCGGCCGGCCGCCGACCGCCGCGCCCTGGCCTCCTCAACGATCCGCCGGACGTGCTTGACGCCGGCGGTGACGGCCGACAGCTCGTGGAACGCCGCGCTCGTCGTCGCGGCCACGACGTGCGCGAGGCTGGTCTTGCCGGTGCCGGGCGGGCCCCACAGGATCACGCTGCTCAGCCGGTCGCCCTCGATCGCCGCCCGCAGCGGCCCGCCCGAACCGACGAGGGCCGCCTGACCGACGACCTCGTCGAGCGTCCGCGGGCGCATCCGGGCCGCCAGGGGCGCGCCGGGGTCCGGGCCCGGCGGCCGGGTGGCCGCCTCGTGGTCGAACAGGCCGCCGGTCACGGGACCGGCCGCTACTCCTCGGACCCCGCGACCGACCCCGTGATCTGCCCGTCCTGGTCATACAGGGCGCACACGACCTCCCGGTCGCCCTCCGCCCAGGTCTCCTCCGTGGGATACAGGGTGGTGACGTAGTACCGCGAGTCGAGGTAGTCGGTGCCGACAAAGTCGGAGAACAGGTCGCCCTGGCACTGCTCCGAGGCGTACTCGGTCACCTCCGACAGGCCCGGGTAGTCGCTGCCCTCGGCCGGATAGTCGATGATCGCGAAGACCTCGTTGTCGTGCGACTGGCTGCACGTGACGCTCGGGACACGCGCCACGGCGTCGGAGTCGGCGGGGTCGTCGTAGCAGTCGCCCTCCGCCAGGTCGAAGACCGACGTCGCCGAGCCCTGCTGCTCGATCTGCTCGCGGAGCTCGCGGAGGTCGTCGAGCACGCCCGAGTCCTCGAAGGCGCTGAAGCCGGCGATCAGCGCCACGATCTGCCCGATGCCGAACAGCAGGCCGAGGATGCCGAGGACGATGCCGGTGATCGCCATCCCGCGGCCCGTCCCCACCCCCGGTGCGCGGGCCTTGCGCAGCCCCACGATCCCGAGGACGAGCGCGATCAGGCCGAGCAGGATGCCCGCGACGACGCCGATGAACGGGATGATCCCGCCGAGCAGCGCGAGGATGCCGACGATCAGCGCGGCGATCGCCGCACCGTTCGTCCCGCCCCCCGCCGGCGGCTGCTGCTGCCACGGCTGCGGCTGCCCGGGCCACCCCGGCTGCTGCTGACCGCCCCAGCCGGGCTGCTGGTCGCCCCACGCCGGTGGGGGCGGCGAACCGCCCGGAGGTGGCGGTGACCCCCCGAGCGGCGACGAACCTCCGGAGCCGCTTCCCGTCGGCGTCCCCCAGTTCGGCGGCGGAGGCGGCGGCTGCCCGCTCCCCGGTGGTGGTGGCCAATCGCTCATGTGCGTTTCCCGCCCTTGGGTGGGGTGTCCCCGTGTCCCGACCGTGCTGCATCGCTTGTACCCGCAGTCGGCCCCGAGCGCAATCGCGGGGAACCGGGAGCCGATCGGGCAGCCCCGAAGCCGGTTGCGGCGACGTGGCGGGCGATGCCGATGAGGGCGAGGTCCGGCCGGGCCGCGGCGTCGAACGGCGTCCGCGTACCGGCGGCGCGAGCGAAGACGGTCTCGGCGCGCGGGCCGAACAGATCGAACGCGTCCGCGACCCGGCCGCCGACGACGACCCGCGTCGGCGAGAAGCCGGCGGCGGCCGCGGCCAGGCCCTCACCGAGGGCGTCGCCGAGCTCCGAGAAGGCCGCCACCGCGGCCACGTCGCCGTGCCGCGCACGCTCGGCGATCGCGCCGGCCCCAATCCTCCGGCCGCCGGACCGCTGCCGGTAGACCCGGCTCACCGCCCGTCCCGACACCGCATCCTCGAGGATCCCGTCACGGAAGGGAGCGTTCCACACCTCGCCCCCGACCGGGGCGCCCTCCTGGTCGCCGGCCGGGCGGCCGCCGACCACGAACCCGGATCCGAGGCCGGTCCCGATGGTGATTCCGACCAGCCGCGGCGCGGTGGGGTGCTGCCGCCACCAGGCGCCGAGCGTGAAGGCGGCGGCATCGTTGCAGAAGCGCACCGGCAGGCCGGTCGCCCGCCGCAGCGGCCCCTCGAGGTCCAGCCCCCGCAGCGCCGCGAGCTTGTGGGACATCCACGACACGCCGCGCTCGTAGTCGAACGGCCCCGGGATGCCCACCCCGACCGCCGTGGCGTCCACGCCGGCGTGCCCCGCCGACCGGCGCAGCTCGGACAGCAGCGCCGCCAGCCGGCCGATCACCGTCGCGGCGTCGTTGTCCTCCGGGCTGGGAAAGCGGCGGATCCCGCCGACGACCCGCCCGTCCGCCGTCACGACCGCGCCGTCCACGGACGTGCCGCCGACGTCGAGGACGAGCACCGCAGCGTCTCGCCCGACCGCAGCGCTCCCGGTCACGGCGCCGCCACGAACGCCTTGATCACCCTGCAGGGCCCGCCATGCCGCCGGACGAGCCGGTAGGGCCCCACCGAGGCGGGCACCACCAGCGTCTCCGCGTACGCCAGGCGGTGGGAGCGGCCGGCCGCCTCGACCAGCACCTCGCCGCTCTCGACGAGGTTCAGCACGTGGAAACGCCCGTCCGTGTCGTCCGCCGCCTCGTCGTCGAAGTCGAGCCGGTGGACGGCGAAGAACAGCTCCGGACGGCGACCGAGCTCGAGCTCCACGAAGCCGGCCCCGCTGCGGACCACCCGCGGCTCGGCGGCGGGCTCCCGCGCGTGCGCCCGAGCGCGCCGCGCGTCGAGGTTGGCGAACGCGTGGCCGACGTGGACCGGCCGCAGACCGCCGTCGAGGTCGGGGCGCAGCCAGTCGTAGAGGCGCAGGCTGTAGAGGTACGGCGTGGCGCTGATCTCCAGCACGACGTTGCCCTCGCCGCTGGCGTGCGGGGTCCCCGCCGGGATCAGGTACAGGCTGTGCGCCCGGGCGGGGTAGGTCCGCACGTACCGCTCCACCTCGAGCGGGATTCCCGCCTGCTCGGCGCGCTCCGCCGCGGCGCGCAGGCTGTCGAGGTCCGCGTCGTCGCGCAGGCCGAGGAAGATCGTGCGGCCCGGCAGGGTAGCCATGACGTAGTAGCTCTCGTGCTGCGGGTAGGGCCACCCGAAGGTGTCGCGCATGGAGGCGTCGCGGGGATGGCAGTGGACCGACAGCGGTCCGCCGTCCATCGTGTCGAGGTAGTCGAAGCGGATGGGGAACGAGCCGCCGAAGCGCCTGGCGACGTCGGCGCCGACGACCGCCCGGCCCGCTTCGGCCATGAGCAGTTCGAAGCCGACCTCCACGATTTCCTCGTCGCCGAGCAGGATCCCGCCCTCCGGGGTGATGAGCTCGTAGGACCAGGCCAGGTTCGGACCGTCGGCGGGCGCGCCGAGCACCCGGCGCATCCACTGCCCGCCCCACGCTCCCGGGCAGAAGACCGGGCGGGTGCGGAACGGCCCGGCCGCCAGGTCACGCAGCGACCGCCGCAGCGCCGCGCCGCCGAAGGAGCGGGGCCGGGCCGCGTCGGTCAGGTCGACGTAGCGGTCGAAGCGACCCAGCCATTCCTGCTTGTGGCGGTCCTGGACCGGCCAGTCGATGAAGCGCAGCCGTCGCTGTGTCCCCGGCGTCCCCGGCGGCTGCCCGAGGTTGGGCGCGCCGTCGCGGACCGCCGGTGGCTGGAGGCGTTTCGGCAGGTCGGCGTACCACAGCCGGTCGTGCGGCAGCAGCGCGGCGCCGGGGCCGTACGCCACGGTGACGCCCCCCGACCCCGGCCGGGGGCCGCCGCCAGTCGGGAGGTCGAGCAGGTCCCGCAGCGGCGTGGAGCACAGCGACGCGAACTCCGGGTCGCCGCGCAGCGCTCCGCCGTCGGTCCGGCGCTCGATCTCGGGCCAGGGCCTGGCGTGGCCGCGCACGTCGACCTCGTGCACCCGCAGACCTTTGGACGCCAGTTCCCGACCGAGCAGGACAACCATGCGCTCCCACGGCAGCGCCGCGGGCCCGTCGATCGCCAGGACGGGCGGGCGGGTCCGCTCGACGTCGCCGGCGAGCGCGCCGTAGCCCGCCTCCACGGCGCCGCCCGCCACGGGGTAGCGGGGCATCAGGTCGTACGCGGCCGGCGTCCCCTCCGGCACCGCGGCCCGCCCGTCCGCTCCGTCGCTCACCGGTCTCCTCCGCCGTCCCCCATGACCACCCAGAGCCCGGTCCACGACTGCGGCGCCGCACCCAGGCCCGCACCGGTGTCGGGGTTCCAGTGCTCGGCGTAGCCGCTGGTCAGGGCGGCCGCGCGCGTCTGCGCCGCGATCCGGTGGGCGTCGGGGCGCCGTCCCTGCCTGCGCGCGGCGACCCACAGCAGGTAGTTGAGCTGCGGCCAAGCGGCGCCCCGCCAGTAGGCGTCCGGATCGAAGGCCGGCTCGGCGCGGTGCACCCCGCAGGCGCCGAACCGCCCGGCGAACGCGCCCGGGTCCGCAAGCTGCGCCCACACGGCGTCGCACCGCTCGGCCTCCCGGCTCACCAGCACCGGCAGCAGCGCGTCGACGGTCCGCACCCGGCCCGAGGGCGGGTCGCCGTCGGCGGCGTCGGCCCAGGTCGCCAGCGCAGGGTCCCAGCAATCCTCCAGCGCGTCGGTGAGCTCAAAGGCCCGCTCACGCCAGCGCGCCCCGCCGGTCAGCTCGGCCAGCTCGACCAGGTTGAACGCGACCAGCGCGTTGAAGGCCGCGGACCGCACGGCGAACCGCGTGCTGCCGACCGCCGCGTCCCCGGCGTCGAGCTCGAGCGCGGCGACGAGCTCGAGCTTGCGGTCCCGCCAGGTCCCGAAGCGGTCGAACGGCAGGTCGCTCCACGCGTCCCACCGAGGCGAGTCGTCGGCCACCTCCCACGGATGGAAGCAGGACAGCAGCCCGTCGGCGCACCGCCGGCGGGTCCACAGGTCCTCCATGGCCCGCTCGATCCGCTCGACCAACCCGGCCGGCAGCCGGAACCCCCAGCCGGCGAGCCGCCGCGCCGCGTGCGCGTACATCGGCGGCTGGGTGATCGTCGACGAGCCGGCGATGCCCCACAGGCCGCGCGCGGCGTCGGGGTCCAGCGCGTAGCCCATGTGCGGCACGAAGCCGCTCGCGCGCTGGAAGCGGAAGACGCTCTCGAGCTCGGCGACCGCCCGCCGGTCCCCGGCCGCCCCCCAGACCAGGGCGTGGAAGCAGGAGTCCCACAGCCACTGCCACGGGTAGGTCTGCAGGTTGGGGCTCGTGTATCCGCCGGCCTCGCGCCAGTGGCGGTTCAGGATGCGCAGCGCCCCGAGGGCCGGGTCCGCGCGTTCGGCCGCATGGGGCGGCTCCGCGCCGTCCGTCTTCATGGCAGCCGACGGCATGGTCCGGCCACCGTCTACGACGCGATCGCCTCCCTGCTCTGGCGGTCCATCCAGCGGATGCGCTCGGGGTCGATGCGTAGCCACACGTCGCTGTCGCGCGG
>JACCXR010000417.1 GCA_013696915.1 Euzebyaceae bacterium | reverse complement strand
GCCCAGACGCGCTGCCAGTACCCCTGGTGCAGCAGGTTGGCGACCGTCACCGCGATGATCAGGGTCGCGGCCACCTCCGCGCCGAGCCGGTCGAACGCCGGGCGGCCCGCGGCCGCCCACGCGCCGGCCGGGTCGTCGACGCCCTGCAGCACCGCCACGGAGCCGACGGCCAGCAGCGCGAGGATGAGCCAGGCCTGGAACCGGTCGGTCCGCAGCGACGCCCGCAGGCCGCCGAGCACCGTGTAGGCGAGGGTGGCGACCGCCACCGCGATCACGGTGATTCTGGGGTCGAGGCCGGAGAGGATCGCGGTCACGCCGCCGGCGGCGGTGAGCTCGGCGGTCACGAAGCAGAGCATGTACGCGATCGAGACCGCGCCCAGGTAGACGTGGAAGCCGCGGCCGAAGCGCAGGCGCGCGAACTCCGTCAGGCTGTGGCCGTCGGGCACGACCGCACGCAGGCGCGGCCCGAGCACCGCGAACAGCGCGATCGGGACGGCGGCCCCGACGGCGTAGCCGGCGAGGCCGAGCGCCCCGACTCCGGCACCAACCTCCGGCGGCGCGAACAGGATCCAGGCGCCCATGCCCGCGGCGAGGAACGACAGTCCCAGCGTCAGTGCGGGCTGGCTGCCGCGTGCGATCAGGTAGTCCTCGACGTCGCCTCCGCGCCGCGCGGCGCGGAGCCCGACGACGACGAAGACCACGAGGGTCGACAGCAACAGGACGAGGCTGACGGTGCCGTCCACCATGACGCGCTCCCTCCGCCGGTGCTAACCGGTTCAGGTTCGTGGGGTCTGCGCGTGGTGCGCACTCTCAGCTCGTCGCGGCGAGCTCCCCCGGCGTGCCGGCGAGCATAGCGGACAGCGCTGCGCGAGCGGGACGGGAGCTCCTCAGCCGGGCGCGGACCGGACCTGGAACTCGACCTGGGTCACGAGCAGCGGCGTCAGCGCGGCGGTCCCGCCGACGAGCCGCACGGTTTCGATCGCCGCGGCCTGGTCCTGCAGGAACCGGGCGGCGGCCGGGCTCCGGTCCAGTGCCGCGCCGTCGGCCAGCAGCAGGACGCCGCCGTCGGCGGACGCGCCGGGTCCGGCGGCCAGGGCGTCCGGCCAGTCCCGCCCGGTCGCGAGCCACGTCCGAGCGGGGTCCATCCCCTCACCGATCCCGAAGGTGGCGACCTTCACGGAGGTCTCGTAGCGGGTGGGGCCGGCAATCGACGAGACCGCGAGTCCCTCCGCCGCGATCGCGTCCCGGACCGCCTGGGACACGGCCGCGGTGCCGCCGACGACCCGGACGGTGCCGATGCCGCCCTCGCGGAGCGCCTGCAGGGTCTCGGCCGGGAGCCGGTCCGCCTCGGTGAGGAGGATCGGGCGTCCCGTGAAGGCGGCGACCCCAGAGACGGCGACGGCGTCCGGCCATCCGCGCGCGGGATCGGCGGCCGCCCCCTGGACGACGAACGCCTCGTCGGAGTCGAGGCGGGCGGCGACCTGCCGCGCGGTGTCGTAGCGGTTCGCCCCGTCGAGGCGGACGACCTCGGCGACGCCCAGCTCGGCGAGGTCGGCCTCCATCCGTGCCGACAGCGCGCCCTCGCCACCGAGCAGGTAGGCGGTGCCCGCGCCGAGCCGTCCGATCTCCGCCGCCACGGACGGGTGCAGCCGGTCCCCGGGCGTCAGCAGGACGGGGGCGTCGAGCTGCCCGGCCAGCGGGGCGCCGGCGAGCGCGTCCGCGTAGAGGTCCGCCCTTGCGAGCACGACCGCGCTCGCCGTCTCCGGCCGCAGCGCGCCGATCTCGACGGCGGTCTCGACCCGCGTCGGGCCAGCGGTCCGGCGGGTGACGCCCGGCGAGAAGTCCCCGCCGCTGGCGTGGCCGCTGGTCGTGACGGGGCGCGGGGCGCCCCCCCCGGCGTCGACCGCCATGAGGTCGGACGCGCCGCCCTCGTCGAAGATGTCGTCGAACGCGGTGTACACGAGCTCGGTGGCGTCGGGCGACCATGTCGGGTCGACGTCGTCCGTGGGCGCGCCCCCGACGGTCCGGGACTCGCCCGAGCCGAGCTCGGCGACGAAGACGTCGAGACCGTCATCCCGGCCGGGCGGCGACGCGACGTACGCGAGCCGCAGCCCGTCCGGCGACCACCGCGGCTGGCTCGCGCTGCCGACGCCGTCGCCGGTCACGCGGCGCAGACCCGCGCCGTCCGCGCCGATGAGGTGGATGTCCGCCTCGGCGTCGGTCCCCTCCGGCAGGCCGGAGAACGCGAGCTGATCGCCGTCGGGCGCCCAGTCGACGTCGGCCGGCGAGAGCCCCGGCGTGGGAATCAACAGTCCCGGTTCCCCGGCCCGGCGCCGGAACAGCACCAGACCGGCGGTCACCTCCCGCTCGTGGAGGCGCACGAGCGCCAGGGTGGTCCCGTCCGGCGACCACGCCGGATCGACGTAGGCGGCGCCCTCCTCGACGAACACCTGCG
The DNA here is from genome assembly GCA_013696915.1 of Euzebyaceae bacterium. GTDB lineage: Bacteria > Actinomycetota > Nitriliruptoria > Euzebyales > Egibacteraceae > JACCXR01. The sequence goes on along the minus strand of JACCXR010000417.1, from coordinate 4,376 downwards.
CTCGGCCGGATGCCATGTCGAGCACCCCGATGCCGCCCGCGGTCGTGGCGTAGGCCAGCGTGCGGCCGTCCGGCGACCAGTCGGGTGCCGCGCCGTCCACGGCGAGCTGGCGCGTGCCGGTGCCGTCGGCGGCGGTGACCCAGAGCTCGGCGGTCGCTCCGGGCCCGGCCGGGTCGAGATCGACGCGGGTGAAGGCGATCTGCGTCGCGTCCGGCGACCAGGTCGGGTCGGTGTCGAACGCGCCCGACGTGAGCGTCGTGGGAGCACCCCCTTGCGGGGCGACCGTCGCGATCGCGGCGCTCGACCGGTCCGCGGTGACCTCGGAGTAGGCGATCCTCCCGGGCCGGCCCGGCGCCTCCTGGGCGGCGGCCGGCAACCCCACCGCCAGGACGGCTCCGCCGGCCAGGGCGGCGACGTGGATCCGACTGCGCAGCATTCCGGTCCCTCCGGGGGCGAGCGACGGCACGGCGACGGGGGACCCTACCGCGCCGACCGCCCCGCGGTCCTTGGCCGTGCCGCCGCCCGCCGGACGGGGTCCGCGTCGGCCGCACGACGTTCACCGGCCCCGCCGGGGGCGGGGTCCGCGTCCGCCGGACGACGTCACCGGACCCTACGCAGGAGCGCGAGCACGACCGTGGCGGCCGCCGCCGCGGCCGTGACGCCGGCGACCCGCAGCGCTTCCCCGCCGTTGCGGGGCAGTGCCGCCGCGGCGAGCAGGAAGGAGGCGCCAGCGGCGGCGGACAGCGTCACGACGGCGACCCGGCGGGCCCGACGGCCGGTGACGGCGCGATCCTCCGCGCCGCCGGCGCGGGCGGCGCGGACGTCCGCGGACCAGTACGCCAGCTCGGCGGCGAGCAGCAGTCCGGCCGCGACCAGGGGTGCCGAGGGGTCGAGCCCGGGGCCGCGGGCCACCAGCGACCCCCCGTACTCGGCGACCAGCAGGACGAGCGCGACGCCGACGCCGTCCGCCCACCACCCCGCGAGGGCCGCCGCCAGCGATCCGAGCGCGGCCACCCCTGCCAGGCCGAGGACCACCGGCAGCGGGCCGTCGAGCAGGGGCGCGCCCGCCAGGCCCGCGGCCACGGCCAGCGACCCCGCCGCGGTCAGCGTGCGGTGCGCGCGGCGCGGCGCGATGCGATCACCTCCGCGAGGACCGGCTCGAGGGGCTGCCCGTCGTGCCACGCGACCACGGGCACCCCCCGGCTCGAGAAGCGGCGGCGCAGCGCCGTGCGCTCCAGCCGCCACAGCCTGTGGGCCAGCTCGCCGAGCTCCCCGGGGGCCGGCGGGGCGAACGGGACCGGGGAGACCTCGACGACCGCGAGGTCGAGGCCACGGCCGCGCAACTCGGACAGCACCTCGACGCTGCGCTCGTCGAGCAGCGGGGTGAGCGCGACGACCAGGGCGGTCGAGGGCAGCGCCGCGGCGGCGACCCGGTCCAAGCGGCGGGTCGCGAAGTGCAAGAGGATCGCGGTGTCGAGCAGCGCGTCGAGGATCCGGGCCCGCTGCACCGGGCCGGCGCGGGGGGGAAGCCAGCGCACGAGCCCCCCGAAGCTGACGACGCCGACCCGGTCCCGGGCTGCGACGTGCACGGTCGCGAGGGCGGCGACGGCGCGCACGGCGAGGTCCAACGTCCCGGCGAGGTCCCGGCCGGCCTCGGCGAACGTGTCCAGGAACAGCACGACGTCGGCGTTGCGCTCGGGATGGCGGTCGTTCACCCAGGGCGCGCCGCGGCGGGCGCTCACCCGCGCGTGGACCGACCGGAGGTGGTCCCCCGGCTGCAGGGGCCTCAGGTCGGCGTGCTCGATGCCGTCACCGGACCGGCGGGAGACCCGGCTGCCGACGGCTGCCCGGGTCCGGGCCGGTGGGATCGCTGACCGCAGCCGGGCATCGCGCGGGAACACCCGCAGGGGGGTGAGGCCGTCGGCGCGTGCGTGCGTGACGGTGACGCCGTGGGCGCCGGTCGCCCTCGCCGTGACGGCGCCGACGCCGTAGCCGCCCCACCGGCTGGCACGAACACCGAACTCCAGGGTGCGCGGCACCCCGGCCGGGATCGCGACGGAGGCGCTCGCGGGCCGCGCGACGGGCTCCAGGCCCGCGGGGAGCGCCAAGGCCACGTCCACCCGCTCCACGGCCCGGTCGACGGACAGACGCACGCGGACGGTCACCTCGTCGCCTTCGACGACCCGCAACCGGTCGAGCGTGACCTCGACGCCGACGCCGCAGCCGGTGTCGCGCGCCAGCCCGGCGGCGACGAGCAGCAGCGCCGGTGCGGTGACGGCGGCGAGCTCTGGCCGTCCGACGGCCACCGCGCCCGCCACACCGAGGATCCCGAGGCAGGCGTAGGCACGGACGCGCGGGTGGAGCCGCCGCGACGACGTCATGCCGGCCCACGGCGCCGGCGCGGAGGAGCCGGGGACTCCGCCGGCGGGCCGTCGTCGGTCGTGCTCTCGCCGGGCCACGTGGCGGGGGTGGGAACCTGCTCGAGGCACTGCCGCACGACGTCCTCGCCGGTGACGTCCTGGACCCACAGCTCGGGCCGCGGGATCAGCCGGTGCGCCAGGGCGGGGACCGCGACCGCCTTGACGTCGTCGGGGGTGACGAAGCCCCGGCCCGCGATCACAGCCCGCGCCCGCGCGAGCGAGAACAGCGCCAGCGTCCCGCGGGGGCTCGCGCCGAGCGACACCTTGGGCGACGACCGCGTCGCCGTGGTCAGGTCGACGATGAAGCCGGCGACGTCGGCGTCGACGTGGACGCACTCGACCTGCGCCTGCAGCGCGAGGAGTTGCGCGCGGTCGGCGACGACCTCCAGCGCCACCTCGTCGGTGCCCCGGTCGGCACGCTCCCGCACCAGCCGCAACTCGTCCTGGCGCGAGGGGTAGCCGACCCGGACCCGCGCCAGAAACCGGTCGAGCTGCGCCTCGGGGAGAGCGTAGGTCCCCTCGTGGTCGATGGGATTCTGCGTGGCCAGGACGAGGAAGGGACGACCGAGGGGGCGGGTGGTCCCGTCCGTCGTTACCTGCCGCTCCTCCATCGCCTCCAGCAGCGCGGCCTGCGTCTTGGCCGGAGCGCGGTTGACCTCGTCGGCGAGCAGGAGGTCGGTGAAGACCGGGCCGGGGCGGAAGTCGAGGTCGCCGCTGCGCTGGTCGAACACCGCCGAGCCGGTGATGTCCAGCGGCAGCAGGTCCGGCGTGAACTGGACGCGGCGGAGCCGCAGGCCGGTGACGCGGGCGAAGGACCGGGCGATGAGGGTCTTCGCGGTGCCGGGCACGTCTTCGAGCAGGACGTGGCCGTCGGCGAGGAGGGCGGCGAGCACCAGCTCCAGCACGTCGCGCTTGCCGATGACCGCCCGCTCGACCTCGTCGAGGATCCGCTGGGCGACGCCGGCGGGGGTCACAGGGCCTCGAGCGCGTCGACCACGGCCCGCAGCGCCGCAGGATCCAGGCCCGGACCGCGGCGGTCGACCGGAGGGGGGAGGTCGGGACGCAGCAGTGCCCAGGGCACCTCGCCGAGGACCGCGCGGGCGGCCTCTGTGCGTCCGTCGAGGTCGATTCCCCGTCGGGATGACAGCTCCTCGGCGGCGATGCGCCTGAGCGCCGGCCGCAGCCGGTGGTACGCCTCCCCCGCGACCTGCGTCGCCCCCAGCACGAGCCGCTCGAGGCGTTCCAGCTCGGGGACGGTGCCCTCCTCGCCGAGCCGGCGGGAAGCGGACGGCCGGCGGCCGAAGAGGGCGCGCGCGGGGGCGCGCCGGTGCGCCCAAGCTCTCCGGGATGGCCTCGAAGGGCGGGTGGCCACGGCGACCTGCCGGATCGCCACCGCGACCGCCACCAGAAGGGCGCACTCCGCGACGACGATCGTGGCAGCGCCGGCGGTCAGCCGGGGGATGGCTGCGGCAGCGATCCCCGCCAGGGCTCCGGCGGCGGCGACCCGGACAGCGCCGGCGGCGGCGACCCGCGCGACCCCGGACCGCGCGCCGTCGACGAGCGTCCTCGCCACCCCGCGCCGGACGGTCACGCGCGCTCCGCGAGCAGGTCCCCGACGGCGGCCACGGAGCTCGCCGCCTCCTCTGGCGAGCCCGGGGGAACGTCGCGCTCGCCGAAGCGGGCGACCTCGTACAGCGCCGTCAGCCGGCGGGCGGGCGCGGCAGCCGCGGGCAGGCGGTCGGCCACCCGCCCGGCGTACTCCCCCGGTGTCTCCGGTCGCCCGCGCTCGAGGCCGGCCTCGCCGAGCAGGGCCTCGAGCTCGGCATAGGCGGCGATGACGGACTCTGCCCGCGTGGTGGCGGTCGGGCGGACCGCGCGGTCAGGGCCGGCGGCGGGCGATGGGGGCTCCGGCGCCGCGCGCACCCCGGTCGGTGTCCGGCGCGCCCGGCGCACCCG
>JACCXR010000415.1 GCA_013696915.1 Euzebyaceae bacterium | reverse complement strand
GCGCGCGACGGCGTCGGGCGCGCGGACCGGGGGACGGTGGAGCGCGCGGGCGCCGGCGGGCGTCCGGCGCTCTGTCGCGCGTGGCCTGGCGCTGAGCGCCCAGCCCGTCCGCCTCCTGCCGGCGCGGACCGGTGCAGGACCGTCGCGCCGATCACGAACAGCCCGAGGGCGACGCCGGTGATGAGGAGCAAGGGCAACCGACCGGTCGTGGGGGAGTCCGCGATGCCGTCGCGGGCTGCGAGCGCCTCCGGCGGCCCGGACGGCGCCGGGTCGGCGTTCGCTTCGGTCGGTGACGTCATCGTCTCGCCGTCGGCCGCATCCGACGGGAGGGGCAGCGTCACCGTGCTCTCCGCCTTGACCTCTCCCTGGTCGAGCGTGACGGCGACCGGCGTGGGGCCCGCCTCCTCCGACCGGTAGGACAGCTCGTAGCTGTTGGCGAGGTCGTCGGTCACGACGTCGAGGACGCCGACCAGCTCACCCGCATCCTCGACGATCAGGAGATCGCCGATCGCCGCAGCGGCCAGCTGGGCGAGCGCGCCCGCCTCTCCGCCGGCGGGGCGCACGTCGAGGGCGTAGAGAGCCGCGCCCGCGCGGGACACCGCCGCGGCCGCCCCGGCCGACGCTGTGGCGCTCGCGGTGTCGGGGCCGGTGGACACGGCGACCAGGATCCGCCGCCCGGTGCCGCCCTCGCTGAACTGGTCGACGGCCAGCGGGACGGCGCCGAGCAGGTCACCGTCCGCGGCCGCCACGACCGTGCCGAGCCCCGCGGTGACCTCAGCGTGATCCTCGGATGCCGGCGCCACGACCCGGGGCTGCCCACCCGAGCTCACGACTGCCACCCGCGCGTCCGGCAACCCCAGGACGAACTCCACGGCCGCCCCGACCACGGCAGATAGCGTGCCGTCGTCGGACGACACGGACGTGTCCAGCAGCAGGACGACCTCGAGGTCCTCGGTCGGGGCGGGCGACACGGCCACCTCGCGGGCAGCGCCGGCTTCCGAGAGACGCAGGGCCTGCGGCGGCAGGGTCGCCCCGTCGAGCGTGGGAGGAAGTCGCGCCGCCACCGTCACCGTGACCTCGGGGTAGTCCGACAGGTCGGCGGCCACGACCGCCACGGTCTCGGGCGCCCCCCGTGCGGGGGCGGCGACGAGAGTGAGCAGCGCCGCCGTGAGCAGCCCTGCCAACACCATGCGGCGCTCAGCCAACGGGCACCGCCTGGACGACGACGTTCTCCAGGTAGCTGCGCGCGGCGGCGTCGAACGGCCCGCCGCACGTGACGAGCGTGAGGATGGCTGGGCCCTCACGGGTGAACAGCTCGTCGGTCGGCAGGGCGTCCTTGTCGTAGGAGCGACGCGTGGAGACCGTGAACGTGCGCGTGGAGCCGTCGTCATACGCCACGCTGACGGTCGCGCCCGGCTCGAGCTCGCGCAGCCGGAAGAACGCCCCACGCCGACCGTCGTAGTCGACGTGCGCGGCGAGCACCGCCGACCCCGGCGCCCCCGGCGACGACCCGTGCTCGTACCAGACGACCGTCCCGGCGTCGGGCGGGACGTCCAGCTCGCCCGTCGAGGGGTCGACGCCGACCGGCAGGACCGTGGCGTCGAGCCCGAGGCCATCGATCACCAGGCCAACCGGCGCCGGGCCGGTGGTTCCCTGCAGATCGGAGAGCCGGGCCGAGCGGTGGGCCGGCGGAGGGATGGTGATGCCGGAGGCCGGCACGGTCTCGGTCGGCGCCGCGGTGGGAGTGGGGTCAGCGGCGGCGGGCGGGGCCGCGGTCCCGGTCCGGGGTGAGTCCGCGGGTGAGGCCGGCTCCGGTGGCGGCTCCGGCGACGGTGCCTGCCCCGCCGGGCGCGGCTGCACGCCCGTGGTGGACTCGGCGCGGGCGCAGGCCTGGCCGAGCATCAGCAGCGCGACCAGCAGCGCGGTCGAAGCGCGCAGCCCCCGGGGCTGCCCCCGTGCTCGTGGACCGGTTCTGCTCACCCGTGCTCGCGCGCGCGCCGCCGTCGTCCGGCGACGACCAGGAACACGCCGAAGGACGCGGCGACGAGCGCCACGGGGACCCCCGTCTGGCGCGGGGCGGCAAGGCCGCTGTTGCCGGTCGACACCGCCGACGGGGCACCGGCCGAGCCGGCGATGGTCTGGGCGAGCCAGCTGAGGCTGTTGTCCGTCGCCGACCCGACGAGGTAGAGCGACATGACGGTGCCCTCCGGGAACTCCGCGTCCTGCGGGGGGATCAGCGGATCGGCCGCGCCGGCGGCGGCAACGGCGACCTGGTGGGCGGCGGCGGAGACCTGCTCGGTGGACTCGGTGCCGTTCGCGATGCCGGTGACCAGCGGCGCACCATCCAGCAGGACGTCGATCGGCCCGGAGGCGGCGGTGTGGCGGACGGCGAGCCGGACGCTGCCCGCCGGGATCTGGCTGGTGTCGTTCACGAAGGCCGACAGGCGCGGCGTGCCGTCCTGGGCCGCGTGGACGACGGCGGAGATGTTCGCGCCGGCGGTCACGTCGAGCGAGCCCGCCACGACCGGCGTCTCCGTGGTCGCGGCGCCGGCCTCGTACACGCGGACGTCGTGCGCGCCCGCCGGCAGGGCCATGGGGTCGGTGATGCGCTCGGGGGTGAACCCCTCGAGGACCAGTTGCCCGTCCAGATAGACGTCAGCGGTCAGTCCCCGGAACCCGTGGATGACGGTGACGTCGCCCGTCGCGTCCTGGGCGACGGCCGGAAGGCTCCACGAGAGAGCGGTTGCGATCAGCGTCGAAACGGCGAGGATCCGTGCACGCATTCCCGACCCCTAACAGGCTCGATTGGTGACATCAGCACCGACGTTGCCCCCCGGCTGGTCCGATCGTGCCACCGCTGGGGCTGGGCGTCCACCGTTCGGGGGGTTCGTAGCCACCCGACCCGGGGTTTGGCCCTGGCACACGACCTCCCGTCGACGCCGGGATCAGATGCGGGCCCACTCCGTCTCCACCGGCACGCCGGCGGCCTCGCACCAGAGGCTCATGGGCCCGCTCGGAACGTCGGACGCCGCAAAGCGGCCGGCGGGGTCGACCACGGCGAGGGTGCGTCCTTCGGCGTGGTTGACGACGATGTGCTCCGGACCGGGCGGTTCGAGCCACCCGACCAGGCCGCAGCGGCCCAGGTCGCGGGTCACTTCCAGGACGACGGCCACGGCGATGTCCTGGGACGTCGTCCGGAAGAGCAGTCGCCGCCCCGTGGTGCGGACCGGTCCCCCGGCGGACCGGTCGTCGTCGAGCGAGTCCCCGCACAGTGCCGCGACCTCGGACCCGCTGGGGCGGTGGGTCAGCGCCGCCCGGGCCGCACGCAGAACCTCCGGCGGCACCGGATCATCGCCGTGCGCGACCGCCCGGAACCCCGCGCGCTGCGGCTGCGTCGTGGCGTCGTCGGCAGTCATCCGCATTCGTGCATACCACCTGTATCAGGCCCCGAACCCGGCGGCTCTGCTCCAGTGCCGGCAGACCTCCAGCCTGCCGGCGCGACCGGCCCGGGAGCGCGGCCGCCGGCAGGAGGGGGCGGCTGCGGCGGGACGGCATGGCCGCGAGTCCGGGAACGGGCGCACGGACCCGGGAGGACACCGTCCTCCCGGGTCGCTCCCGCTTGGCTGGAGCGAAGCCCCGTCGGTGGGCCGACCAGCCGCGACCACGTCTTGAAGGCGGCGGTGCGCGGCGCCCCGCAGATCTCCTCGACGCGCGCCTTCTGGCCTCCAGACCCACGGCACCGGCACGACCACCACCGCGCCATGGTCGTCCGCAACAGAAGGAACCTTACGTCTGTGTCCACTGACCGCACTGCTCACACCAATCCGTTCGTGCCGGGGTTCGGCTCGACCCCACCGGCCCTTGTGGGCCGTGAGGCCGAGTTCGCCGACATCGAGGCGATGATCGGGCGAGTGCGGCAGGGGATCTACGAGCAGCCCCGGCTGCTCGTGGGTGAGCGTGGGCTTGGCAAGACGGCGCTGCTGATTGAAGTCACGGTCTGGGCGCGCCGGCAGAGGCTGTGGCAGGTCGACCTCCAAGCGGCCGAGACTGGTGACCTCACGCCACACTTGATGCGCGACCTACGCGAGCACCTCCTCGCACACGATCGTGACGCCCGCGTCGTCGACCTGGTGCGACGAGCCCTGCGGGTCTTGTCGTCGTTCTCGGTGACCTATGGCGTCGGGGTGAAGCTCGATCTCACCAAGGAGTCGGGGCGGGCTGACACCGGGGACCTCGCCACAGATCTTGGGGACGTGCTGATCGCGACGTGCCAGGCCGCACGAAGCGTCGGAACGGCGCTGCTGGTGACCGTCGATGAAGTGCAGAAGATGCCCGGCCCTCAGCTTGAAGCTCTGCTGACGGCGGTCCAGCGCGTGTACAAGGACCGCTCCGATCCCCGCGCGAATCTGCCCTTTGCGCTGATCGCGGCCGGCCTGCCGGACGCTCTGGACACCATCCGTCATCTGGGGGGGACCTTTGGTGAACGAGTGCGGGTGCACGAGCTGGACATGTTGTCTGTTCCGGAGACGATCGAGGCGCTGGTGATCCCAGCACGCGAGCGGAGTGTGCGGTGGGATGGGGACGCGCTCGACCGCCTGGCGCTCAGGACGGGCGGGTGGCCCGTGGCCGTGCAGCAGTACGGATACGACGCCTGGAATGCAGGAACGGGGAGTCTGATCGCGTCGACTGAGGTTGAGCGCGCCCTCATCACCGCAGAACGGGCACTGGACCGGATCTACGCGGGCCGCCTGCGCGACACCACCGACCGGCAGCGGGCTTACCTCCAGGCCATGGCTGGATTGCCCGCGGCTGAGCGCACATCCGCCGCCGTCGCCAAGCGGCTTGGGAGCACCTCCAGGGCTTGGGGATCCACGCGCGATGGGCTGATCCGCTCGGGCCTCATTCGCCCAGATGGCTACGGCCGCGCTGCGTTCACCCTGCCCGGGTTCGAGGACTTCCTGCACCGCTCGTGAGCCACGGGCGGTGTCAGGGGCCATCCGACACTGAAAAGGGATCGGGCGGAGGCTGAGGGATTCGAACCCTCGAGGGGCTTGTAGACCCCAACGTCATTAGCAGTGACGCGCCATAGACCGGGCTAGGCGAAGCCTCCTCATGGTCCGCCGCAGCGGACCATGAGCGAGTGTAACGGTGTGCCAACTGGGTCGCGACCTACACTGAGGGCCAAGGGAGGCGTGGCCGAGCGGCCGAAGGCGCCAGTCTTGAAAACTGGTGGCACGCGAGTGCCCGTGGGTTCGAATCCCACCGCCTCCGCTCACGTCGGCCCCCGGGCGGCCCGCACGCCCCGCCGACCGCTGCGCTCGATGCCTCCCCCTCCCCCCACCTCGGGAGGTGCCCGACAAAGTGCGGCGATGTGGCAATTTGCCGCATCGCCGCTTCGGCGATAACCTGGGACTCCGGCGTCGCAGGGAGGCAGCCATGGCAGTGGTCGTTTCGTTGGGCAAGTCGGGGCGCGTCACATTGCCGGCCCCGGCGCGCCGCGCGCTGGGACTGACGGAGGGCTCGGAGCTGCTCGTGGAGGTCGCCGACGGGGTGCTGACCATGCGTCCCGCGGTGGTGCTCACGCGTGAGGATGCCTGGGCGTACACCAGCGACCATCGCGAACGGCTGGCGCAGGCTCGCCGGGAGGTCGACGCCGGCCACGTCTACCGCGTCAGCGAGGAGCACCTCAAGGAGCTGTTCGCCGCCCGCCAGGACGCGCCCGACGGCCGGATGCGGCTGGACATCGTCGAAGGCGACGGCGGGAGGGCCGCAGGACCACGGCGCATCGCCCACGTCGACCGCCACGGCCCGGGCGTCGTGCGCCTGGTCGAAGATCCCGGCGGGACCGGATAGGCGGCAGCAGACCCTGCCCGGTCTCTGACGTACCCGTCGGTCAGACTGCCGGGCATGTACTACGACCGGCTGGTGCTCAGCGCGCGCTTCCTGCGGGACATCGTCTCGGCCGACTTCACGCCGCAGGACAGCAGGGACATCCTGCAGGCGCTGCGCGTCCTCGACGGCCAGGACGACACCCCCGTCGTGGCCGTGCACCGTCTCGAGGGCGACCGGACGGGCGCCTTCGCGGCTGAGGTCTCCCCCACCGTCCGTGTGACCTTCGAGCACCTCGACGGCGGGCAGCTGCAGATGCTCACGTGCGAGAAGCTGGCGTGACGGTGGGTCAGTTCGCGGTCGAGGAGTGGATCGCTGTCGCGGGCATCGCCGCCGGGATCGTGGGCACGCTGCTCGGCACCCTGCTCGGCGCCCGGCTGAGCGCGGACCGCGAGCGGGCGACCCGTCGCGCGCTAGAGCACCGCGACCGGCGGGGCGAGGTCGAGCACGCGCTCACCCGCGCCGACCTGGCACTGGCGGACCTGGACCCCGACACGCTCGTCGTCGGGCTGGTGCACGACCGCGGTCTGAACCTGGACCGCACCGCCGAGACGCTCGCGACGCTGCAGGAGGCCGAGCGCCTCGGCGCCGCCCGGGAGGCGCTCGCGCTGGTGCGGGTGCGCCATCCCGACCCCGACGTGCGGGACGCCGCCTCCACCCTGGCCCGCGACCTCGTTCGCGCCCAGCACGCCGTCACCGGCTGGTTCCGTGCCACCGTGGTCGACCGCCGCATCGACGCCGCGGCCCTCGCGGACTCCCACGCCGACGCCACCGCCGCCCTGCGCACCGCCGCAGGGGCCCGCGACCGGCTCGCCGATCTGGCCGCGACGTGAAGGCCAGCCCAGGAGCAGCCAGAACATCGCGAGCACAGCCGCGACGTGATGTGGTCCGTGGACGATCTGGCCGACGCCGGCCGGCCGCCGCGCAGGTGGCCGTCACCGTCGAC